>JADYZK010000260.1 GCA_020853175.1 Bacteroidales bacterium | reverse complement strand
TTGGAATGATGCCTATTATGCCGTTCCCATTATGCCTGTTTACGATGAAAACCTCACCGCAGCAACGCCAACCAACTATTCCAATGCGCAGGATTTAGGTTACAGAAGCGGTCAGAACCCATTTCCTGCAATGAATTTCAACATTGACAAGATGAAAATAAAGAAGATTTTGGCCAACTACTACGCCGAAGCTACCCTTATCCCGCAAATGTTGACCTTTAAATCATCTTACAACTACAACTACTCAACAATTGACCAGAGAATGGTAAACCTTCCATGGTTTATCGGCAACAGCTTCCAAAATCCTGATGCCACCATCACCCGTACCTATTCCTTATATACCAATCAGATTTGGGACAACGTTCTCACGTTTAACAAAAAAATCAACCAACATAGTTTTTCTGTGATGGCCGGTAACTCTTTTAAAGACGAAGCATACCAAAAACTTTCTGCACAAGGAAAAAATTTCCCTACGGATACTGAGCAAACATGGTACATCAATCAGTCTTTAGAGATCCCTGCCGATGCCGTTTGGGATGATGGTTTACACCAATATGCCATGTCATATTTTGGCCGATTGTCATACAACTGGAGTGATAAGTACCTTTTGTATGCTACTTTACGTGGTGACGGAAGCAACAAATACCAACAAAAGTGGGGATATTTTCCAACCATTGGAGCCGGCTGGGTTATATCGGAAGAAGCGTTCTTAAAAGGCAATCCTTACGTGCCATTTTTGAAACTTCGTGCCAGTTGGGGCCAGTTGGGTAACGACCGCATTCAGGCCAGCGATGGAGCTTTCACAACAAATGTAGTAACAACCACCCTCGGCGGAATCGTTTATTCAGGAACAGTGGTTAACAACACCTTCTCGAGTTTAAAATGGGAACTTACAGAAGAAACCAACGTGGGACTTACCGGACGTTTGTTGAACGACAAACTTTCAGCCGATTTTGATTACTACATCCGCGACACCAAAAATGCAGCCATCCCGGTGATTATCCCCGGACAAGGCAACAGTGTTTTGAAGCCGGTGGGTGTGATCAGAAATTCTGGAATTGAGTTGGCATTAGATTGGAACGACGAAATCAACAGTAAGCTCAGTTATAATATAGGTGCTAACATTTCAACCCTCAAAAATGAAGCCATTGACCTTTATGGCCAGCAATATCTCGATGGAGGAACAGCAGAATTTCGTCAACGCACCTACCTCAACGAACCTTTGATGGCTTTCTATGGTCGTGAGGTGGCCGGTGTTTACCAAAATCAAGCTGAAATAAATGCCGATCCCATAGCCCTTGAAAACGGACTTGAGCCCGGTGATTTTAAATACAAAGATCAAAACAATGACAAGAAAATTGACGATGACGACCGCGTTCTTTTAGGTTCATACTTCCCTAATTTTATGTATGGTGCCAATTTGGGCGTCAAATACATGGATTTTGATGCCAGCGTGAGTATTTACGGACAAATGGGCAACAAAATTCTCAACAGAAAACGTGGCGAAGTGATTTGGACTTCCGATGGAAACCTTGATGCCGATCTGGCCGAAAACCGCTGGTATGGCGAAGGAACTTCCGATCAATATCCTTCATCAAAAGGCTTGCGCAAGGGCTGGAACCAAAAAATGAGTGACTATTTTGTTGAAGATGGAGCTTTCTTTAGGATTCAAAATGTCCAAATCGGATATACCCTCAACAACAAACAATGGTTGGGTGGTCATTTCCCTGAAACCCGCATCACTTTTACGGCTGAGCGCCCACTTACCCTCTTCCAATACAACGGGTTTACTCCTGAAGTTGCCGACGGATGGGATTCTCAAACCTATCCTGTTGCTGCTATTTACACAGTTGGTCTGAATATCAAATTCTAACCCCTAAAACTAAAATACCATGAAAAGAAATAAAATATTCGTCTTTTTTGCCCTTTTGGCAATCACTTTTACAGGGGCCAGCTCATGCCAGAAATATGTTGATGAACTGCCTGAAAACAAAACATTCACAGGTGGAACCGATTATTCTGTCAGCTCCAATATGATCCTTCCTCTAATAGGAACCTATTACGAATTCAACGGACTTGAATGGGAAGTTTATCCTTTGATTTCCGTTCGCGGAGATGACGTCAACGCCGGTGGATTGGGCGACCAACAAGACTTTGCCGAAACCGACATCTACAATTACAACAAAGATTATTGGATGTATAACTCGCTGTGGCAAAACTTCTATCAAAACATGCTTTCGGCCAACAATGCCATGGAGCAGGTGGCCCTTTACCAAGAACAAGCCACCAACAAAGCCCTTGGCGACCAATATATCGCCGAAATTAAAGTGTTGAAATCATTTTGGTTGTTTCAGTTGAGCAGGGTTTGGGGCAGCGTTATCATTCCACCCTCTTCCGATCCTTCTGCCCTTTTGGTTACCGATCTTTCTACCAAAGAAATAGTGATGCAACAAATTTCCGATTGGATGAGCGAGGCCATTCCGAACCTTCCGGCTGTGCGACCCAACGAGCGTACCGATATACCCGGTGGAGTGACCAAATACACCGCATTGGCCATGAAAGCGCTTGCCAACTTGGAATTGAAAAACTATCAAGCTGTTGCTGAAGCCACCGGCGAAATTATCAGTTCAGGAAAATTTACCCTTGAGGCCGATTATTACAACCTTTTCAAAATTCCGGGAAAGCTAAACAATGAAAACATCTTAGAGTTCCAATACTCCGACCTTGGCACAGGCTCCGGCGACAACTACGCGCATCTCTTTGCTTTCTACGGTCCTCAAGGCTGGACTCCGGCTGTAGCAGGTGCCGGCGATGGCTGGGGTTTCTACGAACCAAGTATGAAATATATCAAATTCATGCTCGACAGAGGCGAAACAGTGCGTTTGGAAACAACGGTTTTGTTTACCGACCGAGGAATTGAAGAAATTCAAAAAGACCCCAATTACGCCAATTTACCTGCCTGGATTTCAAATACCACTCGTTCAGGCGATATTATTAATGATTACCCACGCGCTTTTTTTGCCAGCGGAAAGCATTATCTGCCTTCAGTTCAACTTACCCCTGGAAGAACCGATTATGGTACCAACAAAAACTTTACTGCCATCCGGTTTGCAGAAATCCTTTTGATGTATGCCGAAGCTGTTGCACAAGGTGCCTCTGGAACCGCCGGTACTGCCGAACAAGCCGTGAACCTTGTTAGAGAAAGAGCCGGATTGTCGCCGCTTGGCAGCGTTTCGGTGGATCAAGTGATGGCTGAGAAGTTTGCCGAATTGGCTGCAGAATGGGGAACACGCTATTACGATATGGTTCGTTTGGGTAAAACCAATGAGTTAAGTTACGACGGCAGAACGTTTACCGAAAACAAAACTTACTTGCCTTATCCTCAAAATCAAGTTGACCTCCTACCGGTGCTTGGACAATAATCAATCATTCACTTTAAATTAATTCACAATGAAAATAGTTAAATATCTTTTGGGAAGCGTTTTGGTTGCCGCGTTTACACTCTCGTGTAACAAGGGGATTGATCCCATCACCGAGGTATCTCCGCGCCCCGACCAATCGGCTCCTGAACTCAATATCACCTTTCCCGTTGAAGGCAAAATTGTTCGCTCTTCCGACGAAGTGGCTACCGTTACTTTCAAATTAGTTGCTACTGACGATATCGAAATTCAATCGGTGGTGATCCAACTGGATGGTATCGAAATAGCCAATTTAAACAGCTTTAAAGATTATCGTAGAGCTAAAATTGACTACGTTTATAACGGTCTCACCGATGGCGATCACGTTTTAACGTCAACCGTGACTGACCTCACAGGAAAAACGAACAGTAAAACCGTTCATTTCAAAAAAGTTACTGCTCCCACCTACACCCCTCTTGATGGTGAGGTACTCTATTTGCCTTTTGAAGACAACTACCTCGACTTGATTACCGGCAACTCAGCAACAGTTGTAGGAAGTCCAACTTTTGCTGAAGGCAAGATTGGAAACGCTTACTCCGGTGCTGCCGATGCTTATGTAACCTATCCTACCGATGGCATTGTTGGCGACGAGTTCAGTTTAGCGTTCTGGTACAAGGTAAATTCTACCCCTGACCGTGGCGGATTAATTTCCATCAGCCCAACAGGCGAAAGTCGTAACTCTGGATTTAGATTCTTGCGCGAAGGTTCGGCAACGGAACAAAAACTTGGTATTAACTTTGGCATAGGTGAAACAGAAGTCTGGATGAATCCATTTTTCACCTTTGCAGTTGAAGACCAATGGATGCACATTGCTATTTCGATTTCAACAACAAAAGCAACCATTTACATTGATGGGCAAATGATTATAGAGCAAGAAATTGATGCTCCCATTTCTTGGACAGGTTGCTCTTCGATGACCATCGCTTCAGGTGCGCCTAATTTCATTTACTGGGAACACTTATCCGACCAAAGTTTGTTTGATGAGTTGCATGTGTTCAAAAGAGCCATTACGGCAACCGAGGTACAAGCCTTTATTGGAACTAAATAGTTTTTTTTTGAGTTAGTGTAATGTGAAAGAGGGAGGGGATTTTCCTTCCCTCTTTTTTCAACT
>JADYZK010000259.1 GCA_020853175.1 Bacteroidales bacterium | reverse complement strand
CTTCTAATTTATCCATTTCTGAAGTACTGATGATAACAAGCATTTTACGAAAGTGGCTTTAGTTCTTTCGTCGCCGCTTAAAATTAATTAATAAAATAAAAACCACTTTCGCCGCTAACACTTTGCAACAAAGCCACCTTCGTAAAGTGCAGGACGTTAGGTGCAACCCTAAAAGACGAAACAACCGACGTACAAAATGCCAACCCGGCACAAAATAAAAAGAGCTGCAAGCCAACGCACAAGCCTACACAAATTGCAGCACATTTTATTTTCCCAACCTCACCCAAACCTACATCTGTCTACTGAATTTTAACGACTTTCAAAAAAAAGGTATAAAAAATTTGCACATTAAAAAAGTATACTTACATTTGTACCGTTAAAACAGAATAAATGTACAATTCAATTATTATTTCTTCTATTATTATTGCGGGTGTGATTTCACATACCGGGGAGGAATAATTTTGATATAATCTAAAAGATATATTTGAAAGCCTCCCGAGAAATCAGGAGGCTTTTTTTATTGACATTAAACTAAAAAGAACAAAATGAAATCATATAACAACACTATTATTATCAGCATTATTATTAGCTCGCCACCGTGAGAGATGCTGCTTTATGCCAAATTGTAAGCCTTTCTCATTTCGGGAAAGGCTTTTTTTATTCCCAAAAATCAATTATCAACTCAATAAAAAAAATAAATATGTATTCAAACAACGAAACAGTCCTTTTTTTGGACGGAAAATTTGTAAAGGCTAACGAATCTACAACCGATTTGTACAGTCAAACGCTTCATTATGGCTACGGTGCATTTGAAGGTATTCGTTCTTATGAAACCAAAAATGGAACTAAAGTATTTAAAGCCGAAGAACATTATGAACGCTTGAAAAAATCCTGCGAATTGGTAAAAATCCCTTTCGATTGCACTGTTCAAGAGTTAGTCCAAGCTACTTACGAGTTACTGGAAAAAAACAATTTAAAAAATGCTTACATCCGACCATTGGTGTATTGTGGACAAAATATGAGTTTGTCAAAACCTACCAGGGTTTCGGTGATGATTGCCGCTTGGGACTGGGGAGCGTATTTGGGAGAAAAATTACTACGATTAACGGTTTCCTCCTATTGCCGTCCACATCCAAAATCCATCCACATTGAAGCGAAAGTCTGCGGTCATTATGTCAATTCGATTTTGGCAACCAACGAAGCAAAAGACAATGGATTCGACGAAGCCTTGCTTTTGGATAGCGATGGATTTTTAGCCGAAGGTCCGGGTGCAAATTTGTTCTTTGAAAAAGACGGAAAACTATTCACGCCTCAATTAGGAAACATCCTTCCGGGCATCACCAGAGCCACTGTTTTGGAGTTAGCCGAACAATTAGGTCTGGAACTGCATCAAGGAAAATTTACCAGAGAAGATCTTTTTCAAGCTGATAGTGCCTTTTACTGCGGAACGGCTGCCGAGGTAGTGGGTATATTATCGGTGGACACTTATCAATTTCCAAAAAACTGGAATGATTCCTTAGGTAAAAAACTTCAAGATGCTTATTCACTTTTGGTACGAGAACCTTTAAAACAGCTCAATTTAAACTAATGAAAACACTCAACAAATACAGTAGAACCATCACACAAGATGAAACCCAACCTGCAGCACAAGCCATGCTTTATGGAATAGGTTTAACCGAAGACGATTTGCAAAAAGCACAAGTGGGAATTGTGAGTATGGGTTACGAAGGAAATCCCTGCAACATGCACCTCAACGATTTGGCTAAAGAAGTAAAAGCTGGTGTGCAACAAGAGGATTTAGTAGGATTGATATTTAATACCATTGGTGTGAGTGACGGTATATCAAACGGAACTGACGGTATGCGTTTTTCTTTGGTTTCCAGAGATGTGATCGCCGATTCCATAGAAACGGTGGTGAGTGCCCAATGGTACGATGCTGTATTGGCGGTAGTAGGTTGCGATAAAAATATGCCTGGTTCTATCATCGCCATGGGAAGATTAAATCGTCCTGCAATCATGGTTTATGGCGGAACGATCCATTCTGGAAAATGGAAAGGAGAATCGCTCAATATCGTTTCAGCTTTTGAAGCTTTAGGTAAAAAATTCAGTAACACCATTTCCGATGAAGATTACAAAGGTATAATCAAAAACGCTTGTCCTGGCGCGGGTGCTTGTGGCGGTATGTACACAGCAAATACGATGGCTTCGGCTATTGAAGCTTTGGGAATGAGTTTACCTTACAGTTCATCCAATCCTGCGTTGAGCAGCAATAAAAAAATGGAATGTTTTGATACAGGAAAAGCCATCAAAGTGTTGTTGGAAAAAGACATTAAGCCCAAAGACATCATGACCCGAAAAGCCTTTGAAAATGCCATGACCATGGTAACGGTTTTGGGCGGCTCTACCAATGCCGTAATGCACCTGATAGCAATGGCACATTCGGTGGATTTGGAATTGACTTTGAATGATTTCCAAAAGGTAAGTAACCGTGTTCCAGTGTTGGCAGATTTAAAACCAAGTGGAAAATACCTCATGGAAGATTTGCACGAAGCAGGTGGTGTTCCAGCAGTAATGAAATATTTATTGAAACACAATTTATTACATAG
>JADYZK010000258.1 GCA_020853175.1 Bacteroidales bacterium | reverse complement strand
TTGTGGATAGAACAAAAAAAGGTGGTGGCGAATTGGTAAACCTTATGGGCACCTCTGCGTGGTATGCCCCGGGAGCTGCTGCAGCTCAAATGGTTGAAGCCATCGTTGACGACCAAAACCGAATCTTCCCCGTTTGCGCACTCCTTCAAGGCGAATACGGCCTCAAAGATGTATATTTGGGCGTGCCGGTGAAATTGGGCCGTCGCGGTATCGAAGAAATCATTGAAGTAGATCTTAATAAAGAAGAAAAGAAACTCTTGTACGACTCTTCCGACTCTGTAAAAGGAGTAATGAAGGTGCTCGACGATATGAAACTTTTCTAACATACATCACCTATAAACAGAAAAGCTGCTCCCAAAAAGCAGCTTTTTTCATTTCTTTGCACCTCCAACAAACCAAACAGCAAAGCGTTGATATGAAAAAAATTGTTGTTTTATCTGGAGCCGGCATCAGTGCCGAAAGTGGAATCAAGACCTTCCGCGATGATGATGGCCTTTGGCAAAACCATCGTTTTGAAGATTTGGCTACACCTGCGGCTTGGGAACGAAATCCGCAGCTCGTCCTCGACTTTTACAACCAAAGACGCAAGCAGCTTTATGAAGTGGAGCCCAACGATGGCCATCGGGCTTTGGCCCAATTAGAGCCCTATTTTGAAGTGCAGATCATTACCCAAAACGTAGATGACCTGCACGAAAGGGCCGGATCTACACAAGTGCTTCACCTACACGGTGAGTTGAAAAAAGTGCGCAGCTCCATCAACCCCGACTTGATAACTCCCCTCGAAGGATGGGAACTGAAAATAGGTGACACCGCCGCTGATGGCACTCAACTTCGACCTCATATTGTTTGGTTTGGCGAAAACGTCCCTAATATTGAACAAGCAGCAATCATCGTTTCAAAAGCTGATGTTTTTATTGTTGTCGGAACTTCATTGCAAGTGTATCCTGCTGCCGGCCTGCTCGATTGGGTACCCTCAACGGCTGCTATTTATCTTGTTGACCCCACTGCAAACCCTTCAAACCGATACAAAAACCTCAGCTTTATGCGCGAAAAAGCCGCAAAAGGTTTACCGCTGCTTGTGAACCAACTTATTCAATCGCACTTAAACACGATTTAAAAATCAATGAAACAAAAAATTCTTTTCTTCTCTCTTTTCTTACTGGTATTCACAGCATGTAAAAAAGACCCGGAAACCGATTATCTTCCCATAGATATCGAAAAAATCACCCAATATCTTGCAGACAACAACATTGAAGCCCAAAAACTTGAAAGTGGACTTTTCTACATCATCGAAAAGCCCGGCAGTGCTGACAAACCCAATGTTAATTCCACAGTAACGGTAAGCTACAAAGGCCGGCTTCTCACGGGCGAAGTATTTGAAGAAAACACTTTTAAAACATTCGGTCTGCAAAACCTCATCGAGGGTTGGAAACAGGGCATCCCGTTGGTCGGTTCAGCAGGAAAAGTCAGGTTGTTTATCCCATCGCCTTTGGCATATAAAGGCAATTGGGCAGGCACTATTCCTCCCAACAGCCCGCTCATTTTCGACATCACCCTGCATTATTTTTCAAATTGAAGCAGTCAAAGCATAATTTTTCACACCTTTAGGGTCTAATACATAAGATGATGACGACGCATGACCATCAAATATTAGATAAAGCACGTCAGTTTTGCGACTATCAGGAACGGTGTATCCACGATGTGAAAGAAAAACTGCAATCATGGCAGATTGTTCCCGAGCAAATCGAACGCATCATTGTCGCTCTTCAAGAAGAAAACTACCTCGATGAGGATCGGTATGTCAGGGCTTTTGCCCTCGGGAAACTCAGACACAACAAATGGGGTAAAATCAAAATTATGTATGCCCTCAAACAAAAAAGAATTCCCGAAATGGTGATTGAAATTGGGTTGCAGGAGCTTGATTCTGACGAATACCTTCAAACCCTCCAACACCTGCTTCAAACCAAAAAAGTGAAGGCCGCCGACAGCTACACACAAAAAGCAAAATTGGCCCAGTTTGCCATACAGAAAGGCTTTGAGTCTGCTTTGGTTTGGCAGATTTTAAAGCAAAAAGATTGATGGGCAGCAACGAATTTTATTGTTTAACTTCGCAGCCTTAACATTTTAAAGATATTTAAAAGGAAAACAGCTTCCTTTGGTTTACAACATAAAAAGATTGAAATGATCAATACTGAACAATATAAAGAGTTGGGTAAGAGGCTTGAAGCTTTGAGGAGGTTCCTTTGACGTGGACCGAAAACGAATTGAAATAGAAGAAGAAGAAGAAAAGACGCTTGCCCCCGATTTTTGGGACGATCCCAAAAAGGCAGAGCAACAGCTCAAACTCATCAAAGAAAAAAAACGTTGGACAGACGGTTTTTCTGCCGCCACCACGTTGTATGAGGAGCTGAACATGGCCCGCGAATTTTATGAAACCGGCGATGCCGATGCCACAGAAGTTGATTTGGCTTACTCTGCTTGTTTAACCAAAATTGAAGAGCTTGAGTTCATGAATATGCTCAGTAGCGAAGAAGACAAGCTGTCGGCCATTCTCAACATCAATGCAGGAGCCGGAGGCACCGAAAGTCAGGATTGGGCTGAAATGATCATGCGGATGTACCTCATGTGGGGCGAAGATAACGGCTATAAGGTGAAGCAGTTAGACATACAAGAAGGCGAAGTGGCCGGCATTAAAAGTGTTTCGCTCGAGTTTGAGGGCGACTACGCTTTTGGCTACCTCAAAGGCGAAAATGGCGTTCATCGCTTGGTGCGCCTCTCCCCTTTCGACTCAGCCAATCGCCGCCACACCAGCTTTGCTTCGGTGTATGTGTATCCAGTGGTGGACGACAACATCAACATTGTTGTGAGTCCGGCCGACATCAGTTGGGACACTTTTCGCTCCAGCGGACCGGGAGGCCACAACGTGAACAAAGTTGAAACAGCTGTGCGCCTGCGCCATGCTCCCAGCGGCTTGGTGGTCGAATGTCAAGAAACCCGCTCGCAGGGCCAAAACCGCGAAAAAGCCATGCAAATGCTCAAATCGCAACTGTATGAAATGGAACTCCGTAAAAAACAGGAAGCCATTGATAAAATTGAAGGCAACAAGAAAAAAATTGAATGGGGATCACAGATCAGATCTTATGTGCTGCATCCATACAAACTCGTAAAAGACAACCGCACCAGCTTTGAAACGTCGAACACCCAAGCCGTGCTCGATGGTAAAATAAACGATTTTCTCAAAGCCTACCTCATGGAGTTTGGTCGCACCCCCGATCCCGACAGTTACACCTAAAATTGTTAGCTATGATTAAAATCTATCACAACCCACGATGTAAAAAATCACGCGCCGGTTTAGCTTATTTAGAAGCTACCCCACTCGATTTTGAGGTGATTGACTATCTGAAGAATCCCTTGACCAAAGCCGAACTAAAAGCCTTGATTCAAAAAACAGCCCTGCCAGCATCTGAGCTGATTCGCACACAAGAAGAGGTTTTTAAACAGCATTATAAAGGAAAAAACCTCAGCAACGACGCTTGGTTGGAAGCCATCGTGGCCCATCCCAAGCTCTTGAAACGACCTATTGTTGAAGTCGGCGTCCGTGCCCTTTGGGCCGATCCGGCAGAAAATATCAATCAACTTTTACCCTTAAAAAAATAACAACCATGATTGAACGTCCACACACCCAGATGCCTGTTTGGCAAAAAACCATGCAGTTGATTCACCTGCTGTACACCATTTCGTCCACCTTCCCCGAAGCCGAACGTGAAGGCCTGGGAAGAAAGATAAAAAACCGCGCCACCGACATTCCTGTTTATATGGCCTCAGCATTGAGCA
>JADYZK010000257.1 GCA_020853175.1 Bacteroidales bacterium | reverse complement strand
CGTTGATAAAACTTCCCTATGTCGTGCAATAAACCTGCTAAGAGGATTTTTTGTGCTATTACATCCATAATTATTATGATTTATTATTTTTTTGAAATATTACTCCAAATCCTAATGCAACGCTTTTCCCCAAGCCGATGTAATTGGGAAGAAAAACATTGGTTGAAAAATCGCAATTAAAACTCATTACCTTTTTCCCCTTTAAACTGACCAAACGGGGTTCGCTCAGGTATTTGATTTTTGCTTCGATGGGCTTTTCTATTTCCCATGCAATGCCTTTGGCAAAGGACAAAATATTGGCTTTCAGCAAATTTTCGAGAAAAGAAATCTTTTCGGTCAAGGCTTCCATCTTTATGAAAATCGGATAATTTTCCTGATTCAAGGCCACCCAATTCCGAATGCCATATTCCCAAAGCTTGTCCCATACCTGCATTGTAAACTGGTTCATGTTCAGTTTTTCAATCTTGAGTTCGTATGGGCGATCGCCCAACAAGATTCCCAACTGCATTTTTTCAAAAAAATGATGGATTTCTTCAATACCTTGATCAATGCTCATCAGCATTGGTTTTTTGTCAACTTTCTTGTACTGTATAAGCGGATAGCTGTATAGAAATTTAGTGTCTTTATGATTGTGAAACAATATGTGCTGAAGGCCGGCAGTATGGATAACAGCTCCCCTAAAAGCGGGAACCTCCCATGCCTGTATTTCGTTTTCAAATTGCACCTGAAGAACACGTATTTTTTTTAGTGCCATATCGAAGCATTGTTTTAGTAAGTCACTTTTTGGTCAGTTAATTTTTATCCAAAATTAGCAATTGTATGATATGTTTACAACTTTTTAATTCAGAATGATTCTAAATTACAAAATTGTTTCAGTAAAATAGCCAACAAAGTTATATTTGCTTTATGCAGTCTATTTGCATTTCAAAATGTAAAATATGCCTTTGAATAAAAATGCCAGTTTTCGTTACCGTGTAATTGATCAATGTCTTGGTCGAAAATACAAGCGATACACACTTGAAGATCTCATTTCTGAAGTCTCACACGAGTTGAGGGAACAATTTGGGTTGACTCAAGGAGTAAGTAAGCGAACGATTCAATCTGATCTACAAATCATGCGAAGTCTGCCTCCTAGAGGTTTTGGCGCAGAAATAATATGTGAAGCAGGGGAGTACTTTTATTTAGATCCGTCATATAGTATTTTGAATGCACCACTTAATAAAATAGACATCAATGCACTGAATGAAATTAGTATTCTTTTGGGGCAGTTTAAAATGCTTCCACATTTTGGTAGGTTGAATCAAATGTTGCGCAAACTCAAAGGTTTCTCGGAGCGTCAATACTATGAAAGGGATGTGGTTTGTCTTGAAATAAATCAGTATGTTGCCGGCACGGAGTTTTTGCCACTTGTCTTTGAATCTTTGATCGGTCGTATTCAACTGAAAATTGTCTATAAGCCTTTTAAAGAGGAAGTGATCCGCGTTTTTGTCCATCCATTTTTGTTGAAAGAATACAACAATCGCTGGTATCTTCTTTGTCAGTCTGATCATAGAGAAGGTCTTTCTTTACTAGCACTCGACCGAATGCTTGAGATTCAGCAGATAGAGGGCCAGGCCATGGTTTGCCCTATTGACACCAACACCTATTATAGTAACGTAGTAGGTGTTACAATTCCGGAACATGCCACAATTGAAGAGGTTCATTTCAGTATCTCCGAGGATAGGCTTCCCTATCTTCAAACAAAACCTGTTCATTCAACCCAACAGATTGAGATGCTTGAAGAAAAAGTTGTCGTAAAGCTTCAGGTAATTATTAATAAGGAGTTGAAGGCGGAGTTGCTCAGCCTTAGTCCTGACATTAAGGTGCTACAACCACAGCACCTTGTTTCTGAGATGCAAGAATTGTTTCAACAATCCCTTGCTCAATATAGATAATCCGGAGCAAACTGACCCCCGGCACCGGCCCAAACCCGAAATAATTTTCCATTGGAGTTGAAAATGAAGTATGCCATTCCGGCAGATGTTGACCCTGCTGCGCAGAACCAGTTTGTCGGAATGACCCCAAGTCTTTGCCTCCGAACGTTTACTTTTCATCACACCAACCGTCATTTCGACTGAAAAACACTGCGAAGCAGGGTTTTGAGGGAGAAATCTCCAACATAATTGAATATGCCTCCAATCAGAGCAAATATGCCTTCACCTGCGAGTGATCTGACTTCATCCGGAGTGAAACTACCTCGCGCATGAGAGATTCTGCCTCAGTTTGCACGTCCGATTTCTCAGTTTCCTAGCCCGATGCCTTTAAACTTTTTGCCCGCCCAATTCCTGAAAATTGCATATCATTGCATCTATGTTTTTGGATGATGGAAGTGCCTGAAGGAAGGGGAGGAGCGACGATGATTGCAAACCTGACCTTTGCTTGTCATGGAACTCATCCTTTAACAGCTTGATATAGAGGTGTATTGAAGATAAATTATTTTAAAACGAGCACAAAAAGTGAAGCTGCAAAAGCCATTTCAGGAAAGTAAAAAGACCATTTTTACCGGATGGAAAGTGTTGGTTTTTTCTTTGTGTGTGCTGCTTTTGCCGGTCATCAGCAGCTTTGGTCAGCCCAGTTTGGATTCGTTGCTCAGTGTTGTCAAGACGAGATCTGAGGTTCCCATGATCAGCGCCTTGAGCACTTATGCCTACGAAAAAAGAAACGACAATCCTGAAGAAGCCATAAAATTGGCGTTGGAGGCCATTGAAATGTCGCGAAAAGCCGAGTTTGTGGAAGGTCTCATTTTCAATTACCGCCTTTTGGGTAAAACCTATGCTCAAATCTTTCAGTTCGAGGAAGCAATTGACAGCTATGACCAATGCCTGGCCTACAGCATTCCCAGAAATGATTCGGTTACCATTCGTGAATGTTACAACAACCAAGGGGCGATATTTTTTACCAAAGGACTGAACAGCAAAGCACTTGACAATTTTTTGCTTGGCCTCAAATACTCCAAAAATTTAGACAAGGAAAAGGAATACATCAACATCGGGGCCGTCTTTTACAACGAGCAGGAATATGATGAAGCCTATAATTATTACAATAAAGCCCTTGAAATATTAACCAATAAAGGCAATCAATATGGCATTATGGTGGCCAACAACAACATTGGCGATGTGTTCAAGATGATGGAAAAATACGATGTGGCCTTGATGTATTACAAAAAAGTAATTTCGGTAAGCGAAGCCTCAGTGCATCCCGAACTTGGCATTGTTTGCATCAATAACATTGGCGTAATAAAAGAAATGATGGGCGACAGTGACAGTGCCATTTATTATTATAGCAAAGGACTTGAAAAAGCCGAGAACTTGGGTGATCAGTTGCTTATAACGAGAAGCTTAGGTTTAATTGGCAAAACTTTATTTGACAAAGGTTTGTATGCTAAAGCAAAAAGTTATTTGGAGCGCGCGTTTCATCTGTCCCGAAGTTTGGTCATTTATGAAGATATGAGCAACACTGCGGAGTTGCTTCAATTGATAGATGAAAAAAAAGGAAATTATAAGGAAGCCTACTTCTATTCCAACATACACAAACTTGCCTCCGACAGCATCAGCGCCTATCAGGCCAAAGAGCAGGTGTTGCAATTGATGTTCGATCATAAGGTGAAGCTCCAGGAGTTAGAAAAAAAACAACTGCTTGAGGCCGAACAACATGCGCGAAAAAAGAGTGTCTTTGTGTTTTATCTTATCATTCTTGTTTTAATCATTATCGTACTCATTGGCATATTGTTTCTTTTCAGAACCGTTCAACTGCGTAAGATTGATCGGATAAAAAAAGAAAGGGCTGACTTATTGGTGGTTAACGTGGAGAAGGACATGGAGTTAAGAAACCGCGAGATCATTGAAAAAGTACTAAAGATTTCTGAAAAGAATGAGCTCATTGATGCCACTTTTAAACAGTTGGATGAATTTTCGCCTACTTTATCTCAAAAGCAAAGGGCACAGCTTGAGGCCATTACGAGAGACTTGAGAACGAAAGGAACCAAAAACCAGTGGGAAGAGTTTTTCTGGTACTTCTCTCAAATCTATTCCCGGTTTTATGAGAAGCTCGAAAAGGAATTCCCCAACCTCACCCTGAATGAAAAACGCTTGTGTGCCTTGGTAAAACTGAACATGACCACCAAGGATATGGCCGCCATCACCAATCTCAACTTCAAAAGCATTGAAGTGGCCCGCACCCGATTAAGAAAAAAACTCAACCTCACCAACAGCAACCTGACCTTGCAAGAGTTTTTTAGCCAGTTCAATTGAGGATTTATTTGGTGTAAACATTTGTCAATACTTTAAGCGGTGAACCTTTGCTTAAGGCGGTATTGTTTTACCGCTGTTATTGAATTAGAAATGAGATTTCTCACTACGTTCGAAATGACAGGGCTGTGATCGTAAGAAAAGGACAGGGCGGAAGCGGGGTTGGGGGCAAAGCCCCCAACCCCGCTTCCGCCCTGTCCTGTATAGAACCAATCCGCCTGTCATTTCGATGCCAAAAACCTGTGCAGCAGACTTTTGAAGGAGAAATCTCCTTCTAAAATCTCCTGATAGTATGTTTAATATGATGGATAGGTAGGCAGACTTTTGAAGGAGAAATCTCCTTGCAAATGTTCCCATTTTATGTTTAATATGATAGAAAGCAGGGCAGGATTTTGAAGGAGAAATCTCCTTGTGAATGCCAACGTTATACAGCCACAGTTTGGAGTAATATTGAAAGCCTTGGTGTGGAAGAAGATCAATAAAGATGTATTGGTTATTTCATCTCAATCCCATCCTCCAAATCCTGAGGCCGTGCACCAAATTTGCGGGTGTGTTCTTTTGTAAGCACGAAGAAATCGGACGACTTTTCAAAAGTGTTGAATTTCGCTAGAAGTTCCTCGGGAAGGCCGGTGAGTTTGCGGGTGTTCAAATCAATCCAGCTTCCCATCATTTCGCAGCGGGAACCCTTCTAACTACTTAGCGTCCTAATTTTCCATCAATGTACCAATCCAGGAACTCCGCGGCATCATAGGAATTTCCAAAGTCGCGCAAT
>JADYZK010000256.1 GCA_020853175.1 Bacteroidales bacterium | reverse complement strand
TTGCTACCACGGCATTTTCATTGGGGTCATAAAGTGCTGAAACAGTCACGAAACCAACATCGGTATATTTCACGGCATTGTCAATTACAATATGAAACACCCGCATCAGCTTGGCTTGATCTGCCATCACCAAAGGAAGATCCTTAACTTTCGATTTAAACTTGAGTCCTTTTTCGTTGGCGGTAAACACCATTGACTCACACACTTTTTCAACAACGGGAGCCATATCACACAGTTGCAATTGCACATTGATTTCGTTGGCCTGAATCAAGCTTATTTCGATGATGTTGTTGATTAAGTTCAGCAACCGATCGCCACTTTCTTGAATTCCGGTAGCATAATCATAAAGTTCCTTGTTTTCAAGCAAAGCCAATTCGGTTTCTAAAAGACTTGAAAAACCAATGATTCCATTTAAAGGTGTCCTGATTTCGTGGCTCATATTCGAGAGGAAAGCATTTTTTAAATAGCTGGCATCTTTAAAGCGTTTCAGTGTTTTTTTCAATTCCACGTCTTTGGCCCTTGTTTGTTGAAGTTGTTCATCTAACTCGGCGGTGCTTTCTTTAATTTTATTTTCAAGTTGCTGACGTTGATGGTCCAGATCGAGCTGAAAGCTACCATAATTGGCTTGTGCAGTGCTGTATCGTTTTCTCAGCCTATCGCTGAAAAAGAGAAAGAGAACAAGCCCTCCAAAAAACAAAAAAACAGCAAAAGCTAAAGTCGTTCGCCAAAAGGTGGCCGACCGAAAAGTGAACGGATAGGAAGTGTTGGTTTGTACGGGCAAAATTTCCAGCTGCACTTTCGAGTCAAAAGTCGAATTGTGCTTAAAATACACTGCCTGCCTGAGCAATTGCACTGCCGAATCGGTTTGATTTTGGGCCATCAGCACCTCCGAAAGCAGAAAACGCGCCTGTGCCTGAGCACGATGAAGCTGCATATCATCGGAAAGTTGCTTGTAATGAAGAAGGTATTTAAGCGATAGTTCAGGAGAAAAATCTTGGGTAAAACGATACAATTGAAACAGCAATTCAAGTTGATCAGAGCTATCTGCTTGCTCCAGTATTTGTTCCAAACTGTCAACCAACATCACTTGATGGGTGCTTTTGCCTTGAACCGAAAGCAAGCCCCCTGCAAACAGAAGCACAAAGAAAAAGCGACCGAAGTTGCAGCTAAATGGCATGTTCGTGTGTATTTTATTCGTTTTCAAGGCAAAGGTAAACGAAACGAAAGTGAAATCAAAAATAAAAACAATGACAACGGCAAAGGATAAACATTCATTGAAAGAGAGTTGTTCCTTTCACATCTCATAAATCTCACCTCCCAACTAGGGCAAAATCGGGTACTTTCGATAGAATTCCAAAAGACCGATGGTTTCACTTAAGCGTTTTGTTCTGATGAATTGCTTGTTTTCATCCTGTATCAGTTCTCCTAAACCATCAAGCAAATGCCTCCCCTTCATAGAATCAAGCTTTTGAATGCAATTACTCAAATGCGTTTCAAGCGAACATTTTGCACGCCACTCAACAATGGATTGATTTACGGGTGTCTGTCGCTTTAAAAAACCAAATATCAAAAAAATATTGGTTTGCTGTGTTGCTGCGGTCAAGCCTGGCACAAAGTTTATGTGCAAACATATCAGATTCCACTATCACCTTTACGTTAAAGTCCAGTAGGTTTTTAATCTCATATCGGCTGCCATAATTCCTGTTAGCGAACTATCAGTTCACAAATGCAGTGAATTATTCTTTTCTTCTTTAAAAAGCGATGGGCGGTAAGAAGTGAGCGGTAAGTGATTTCTTGAATATTTGTTATCTTTCATCTTATACCCACACCACCTGCCTGCAATGGCGCAACTTGTGCGCTTAAATTTATTCAGTCTAAATTATCATATCTAAGATTTTGACTATATTTACCCACTTTTTTTATATCTAAAAACACAAGCAAACACACTAAAATTAAATCTATGATAAAGAAAGTACTCGTTGCTAACAGGGGAGAAATTGCCATTAGGGTGATGCGTTCGTGCCGAGAGATGGGGCTGCAAACTGTTGCGGTTTATTCTGAGGCTGACCGCAAATCCATGCACGTTCGCTATGCTGATGATGCCTATCCGATTGGTCCGGCTCCTTCAGCCGACAGCTATTTGCGCATGGACCGAATCCTTGAAGCGGCAAAGCTTTCCGGTGCCGATGCCATCCACCCGGGATATGGATTTTTGTCGGAAAACGCTCGCTTTGCTGAGCTTTGCCAACAAGAAGGCATCATTTTTATTGGCCCCTCACCTTATGCCATCAGCACCATGGGCGACAAAATTACGGCCCGTAAAACCATGATCGCTGCCGGCGTTCCGGTTGTTCCGGGAACCACAGAACCCATTCGCGACATTAAAAAAGCCATCCAGGTGATCAAAGAAATTGGTCTGCCGGTGATGATTAAAGCCAGTGCAGGCGGAGGCGGAAAAGGAATGCGTCTGGTAAAACACGAAGAAGATATTGTAAATGCCGTGAGTGGTGCCCGTTCGGAGGCCAAATCAGCTTTTGGTGATGATGCCGTGTATATTGAAAAGTATATTCAGTCGCCACATCACATCGAGTTCCAAATTCTTGGTGACCAACATGGCAACATTGTCCATTTGTTTGAACGCGAATGTTCGGTTCAGCGCCGCCACCAAAAAGTGGTCGAAGAAACACCTTCACCTATTATGACCCCGAAAGTGCGCATGGAAATGGGTGCCGCTGCCGTGGCAGCCGCTAAAGCAGTTAATTATTATGGTGCAGGAACCATCGAATTTATTGTTGATGACAACCTCAACTACTATTTTCTTGAGATGAACACCCGTCTTCAGGTGGAGCATCCCATCACCGAAAGGGTAGTTGGCGTTGATTTGGTCAAACAGCAAATCAACATTGCCAATGGGCTGCCGTTGGCTTTTAAGCAAGAAGATTTGAGACAATTTGGTCATGCTATTGAGGTACGTATCTATGCCGAAGACCCCGACAATAACTTTATGCCATCGCCGGGCATCATCAAACACATCACCGAGCCACTGGGTTTGGGCGTACGCCATGATGGATACGCTTATGTTGGATACGAAATTCCGATTTATTACGACCCCATGATATCAAAACTGATTGTTTGGGCCGAAACACGTCAAGAAGCCATTGCCCGCCTCAAACGGGCATTGTATGCTTACAAAATTACCGGCGTAAAGACGTCAATCCCTTATCTTCACAGGATCTTAGAAGTTCCTGATTTCGTCGAAGGACGCTATACTACCCATTTCATCGAAGAAAATCAAGAATACCTCCAGCCACGCGTAAATTGCACCGACAGCTGCATGGATGTGGCAGCCATCACCGCCTTTGTTGACTATATCACCAAACTCGAAAAACTCCAACCCGACAAAGCCCACAAACATTTGGGCAACAACTGGAAAGATTTGGGTAGAAAACGTTCGGTACTCCGCTATTAATCAGAAAATAACAAATTATGTCATACGAAGTAAAAATCAACGACCGTATTTCTACCATTGAAGTGTTGAGCAGAGATGGCAGTGCATTTCAAATTGCCATTGACAAAAAGGTTTACGAACTCGACATTGCTGAGGTTGAACAAGGCGTTTACAGCATTTTGCTCAACAACAAATCATATAACATTGAGCTTGTTGAAGGAAAAAACAGCAAGTCATATACCGTGAATACCTTATATGAAACTTTTGGCGTTGAAATTATTGATGCCGAGGCCAAGTATTTGATGAGCCGCAAGAAAGATGACGGTGAAGATGCCAACACCATTGCATCGCCCATGCCTGGTAAGGTGGTAAAAATACTTTTCAAAGAAGGTGATGCCGTTAAAGCCGGCGAAACTGTCATCGTAGTTTCGGCCATGAAAATGGAAAGCGAATACAAGGTAAAGCAAGACCGCGTCATCAAACGCATCTTAGTAAAAGAGGGCGATACCGTAAACGGCGACCAACCCATGGTCATCATTGAATAATCACATCGAAAAAATAAAAACATGTCAATAGCAGATAAATTCAAGCTTTTAGAAGAGAACAACCGCTTAGCCGAATTGGGTGGAGGCGAAGACCGCATTGCCAAACAGCACGATGCAGGCCGACTAACAGCGCGGGAACGCCTCTTGGCCTTGCTCGATCCAAGCACCTTTGTGGAAGTGGATAAATTTGTTACCCACCGTGCCACCGATTTCGATATGGACAAGCAAAAGTTTTTGGGCGATGGAGTAGTTACCGGTTACGGTAAAATTGATGGCCGATTGGTGTACGTTTTTGCTCAAGATTTCACTGTTTTTGGTGGCTCACTCAGCCGCGCCAATGCCGACAAGATCGTCAAGATCATGGATTTGGCCATGAAAATGGGTGCGCCCGTCATTGGTCTTAACGATTCAGGCGGTGCACGCATTCAAGAAGGCGTGGAAAGTTTGGGCGGTTATGCCGATATTTTTTACCGCAACGTGATGTCGTCAGGCGTAATCCCACAAATATCAGCCATTTTGGGCCCATGTGCGGGTGGAGCAGTGTATTCTCCGGCCATCACCGACTTCATCATGATGGTAAAAGACACCTCTTATATGTTTGTTACCGGCCCCGATGTGATTAAAACCGTTACCCACGAAGAAGTTACTAAAGAAGACCTCGGCGGTGCCATGACCCACAACAGCAAAAGCGGTGTAGCCCATCTTTTGGCCGACGACGACAGCCAGGCCATGATGATGATTCGGGAATTGATGAGCTTTCTTCCTTCCAACAATATGGAAGACCCACCGGTGAAAACCTGCACCGACAACATTTACCGCGAAGAGGACAGCTTGGACAGCATTGTTCCCGACGATCCCAATAAACCGTACGACATGCACGAAATCATTGGAAAAGTGGTGGATGAACATCACTTTTTTGAGATTCAACCTTACTACGCTAAAAATATCATCATTGGTTTTGCCCGTTTGGCCGGAAAGCCTGTGGGGATTGTTGCCAACCAACCCGCCAATCTGGCCGGCGTGCTCGATATTGACAGTTCCATTAAAGCAGCACGTTTTGTGCGCTTCTGCGACGCTTTCAACATTCCTATCATCACTTTTGAAGATGTTCCCGGATTTTTACC
>JADYZK010000255.1 GCA_020853175.1 Bacteroidales bacterium | reverse complement strand
CATCAATTACCAATATTTTTTTCTTCATCATTTGTTAGTTTTCATTACGTATGTGCAATTCGTATCGAAAGTCTTCAGTGGTTATAAAACAGCTTTTTTCTTTCTTTAACCAGCAAATTTAAGTAAATCTACCATAAATGATGCAAATTTTTTAAATAATTGTTTGAGGGTAGGCGTTTTAGTCAAAAAAAACGTTTCCTCGGCTTAAAACGTTGTTTTGTCACAGCCAGCGTATACAAAAATATTGTTTCGTCTTTTATTGGATAATCACTTGTAAATAAACAACTTTGTCTGGAATAGACACAAAATTTTGTCTTGAATCTGTTTCAAATCGCTATGAAACAACGATTACAATTGGTTGGGGTAATATCTTGTAACAATTGCATTGACGTGGTGCTACCACTCAGTAAACTGAAGTTATTGTCTTTAATTTGGAAAAATTTTCCCTAAACGAATCAATGAAATTGTCATTCATGCCAATACCTATAAGTATTTCATTGAAGGATGTGCTGGTGGTCGCTTTACACAGATTAAGTGTATTTTTGCAGGCTTTATTATTCACTCTTTTGACGCTAAACCTTTTTTTAACCAACGAACTCCGAGTACAATGAGAGATTTAACAAGCGGAAATGAAGCTCGTCTCATTTTTCGTTTTACTTTTCCTATGTTGATTGGGAATGTTTTTCAACAGCTTTATAACGTGGTGGATAGCGTAATTATTGGCCGATACCTTGGAAATGAAGCACTTGCTGCTGTAGGAGCCAGTTTTCCTTTAATTTTTACTTTGATTTCGCTCATCATTGGCTTAGCTACCGGCGGAACAATCATAATTTCTCAGTATTACGGTGCCAAACAACTCGACAATGTGAAGCGGGCCATTGACACCATGTATATTGTTATGTTTTCGGCATCGGTTTTGTTGACCATAGTTGGCGTTTTTACAAGTGCGTCTATCTTTCGATTGATTGACCTTCCTGAAGAGGTGATTCCTGAAGCGGTTGCTTATTTTAATATTTATGCAACGGGTTTCATATTTTTCTTCGGATTTCAAGGAACCACCTCCATTTTGAGAGGATTGGGCGATTCAAAAACACCGCTGTATTTTCTTGTCATTTCTACTGTGGTAAATGTTTTTCTCGATCTGCTTTTTGTAATTGTCTTTAAATGGGGAGTGGAAGGGGTAGCTTTTGCAACAATTATTTCGCAGGCAGGTGCATTCTTTACTTTGGTTTTGTTTTTGAATAAGCGAGATAATTTGTTGATATTTAGGCCTTTAAAAATGAAGTTTGATCGCGATATTTTTTACAAAAGTGTGCGAATCGGTTTGCCTACCGGCCTGCAACAAACTTTTGTTGCCGTTGGAATGTTGGCCTTGTATAAGGTTGTCAATATGTTTGGCACGAGTGTGAGTGCAGCCTATGCAGTGGCCATGCGTATTGATTCGTTTGCCAGTTTACCGGCCATGAACTTTTCAGCCGCTTTGTCGGCTTTTGTTGGTCAAAACATTGGTGCAGGTAAATTAGAGCGCGTTTCAAAAGGTTTGAAAGCAACATTATGGATGACAGCTTTAATTTCTATCGGAGTTTCAGTGATCGCTTTTTTGTTTGCAACACCTATCATGAAGCTTTTTACTACCGATATGGAAGTGGTGGCAGCAGGAAGAGAATACCTCCTGATTGTGAGTGGATTCTACATCATTTTTTCAACCATGTTCGTTTATAATGGTGTTTTGCGAGGAGCGGGCGACACAATGATACCCATGTTTATTACTTTATTTTCACTTTGGATTGTTAGGATTCCACTTTCGTGGTATTTGTCCACTATTTTCGGCTCAGCAGGAATATGGTGGGGCATCCCCATCGCATGGGCTTTTGGAGCATTTTTCGCCTTCATTTATTATCGTACAGGAAAATGGAAAACAAAAAATGTGATTCAAAACAGAACGCCTAAGACAAAGTCTGCATAAGCTTTCTTATTTTTACCGCACATTTGAAAATTAAATTCATGAAAAAAATCTCGTTATTTATGATGGTAGCTACCATGATGGTTGCTTGCAATCAGCCTCAAAAGCCGCTTCAATACCCTGTTACGGCTCAGTCAGACCAAAAAGACACCTACTTTGGAACTGAAATTTCCGACCCATACCGATGGTTAGAAGACGACAACTCTAAAGAAACAGCCCAATGGGTAGCGGCGCAAAATGCAGTAACGACGGAGTATCTCAGCAAAATTCCGTTCAGAGCCCAGCTCAAACAGCGTTTGGAAACCATTTGGAATTACCCGAAAATTGGTGTTCCCTTTAAAAAAGGTGGAAGATATTATTTTTTCAAAAATGATGGACTTCAAAACCAAAGTGTACTTTATGTTCAAGAAAGTTTAGAGGATTCAGCGCGCGTGATGCTCGATCCTAATACCTTGTCCGAAGACGGAACCATCGCTTTAGGCGGCATCAGTCCATCTCCCGACGGGAAATATTTTGCATACGCTATCAGCCGAGGAGGAAGCGACTGGAATGAAATCGGGATAATGGACATTGAGAGTGGTCAAATGTTAAGCGACATCATCAAATGGGTAAAGTTTTCCGGAATCTCATGGTATAAGGACGGTTTCTATTACAGCTGCTACGATGCTCCTGCACAAGGCCAGGCACTCTCGGGCAGCAACGAGTTTCACAAAGTGAAATACCATCAATTGGGAAAGTCTCAAGCTGAGGATATGATAGTGTTTGAAGATAAAGCCAATGCCAAAAGAAATTTCTATGCCAGTGTAACCGACGATGAGGAATATTTAATCATTGGCGAAAGCCAATCCACCAGCGGCAATGCTTTGTATGCAAAAAAACTAACCGATCCCAAAAGTGACTTTGTGCAAATTGCCGAAGGCTACGACTACAATTACAGCGTGGTGGATCACCTCAATGGAAAACTCTTGGTTACAACAACAAAAAGTGCCCCAATGAAACAAGTTGTGCTTATTGATCCGGCAATGCCCGCAGAAGAAAACTGGAAAATTGTTATTCCGGAGGCAGAACAAGTGCTTGAAAGTGTTGTTCTTGTTGGTGATTATATTTATGTGGAATACCTCGAAGATGCCAACAATAAGGCCTACTTTTTCGATTACGAAGGAAATAAAGTGAAACAACTGGAGCTCCCTACTTTAGGAACAATAGGTGGATTTAGTGGTGAAAAAGGCGATTTCATTGCTTTTTATGGTTTCACTTCATTCACTTTTCCTTCAAGTGTGTATAAATATGATGTAAACACTCATCTTTCTGAGGTGTATGCAGCCAGCACAGTGGATTTTAATCCAGATGATTTTGCCACAGAACAATTGTTTTTTGAAAGCAAAGACGGCACCAAAGTGCCCATGTTTTTGGTGTATAAAAAAGGTATCAAACGTGATGGAAAAAATCCTGTACTGCTCTATGGCTATGGTGGTTTTGATATTTCTGTCACCCCATCTTTCAGTGTGGCGCGCCTTCCATTCTTAGAACAAGGTGGGATTTATGCCTCAGTAAACCTAAGAGGTGGTGGCGAATATGGAAAAAAATGGCACGAAGCAGGACAAAAAATGAATAAACAAAATGTGTTTGACGATTTTATTGGCGCCGCTGAATACTTAATCGCTGAAAAATTCACCAATTCTGATAAGATTGCTATCATGGGTGGCTCCAATGGAGGTTTACTTGTTGGAGCAACAATGACACAACGTCCTGATCTGTTTAAAGTTGCTATTCCAATTGTTGGAGTGCTTGATATGTTGCGTTATCAAGATTTTACAATAGGTTGGGCATGGGCTGGCGATTATGGTCGCAGCGATGATAGCGAAGAAATGTTTCGTTATTTGCTTGCTTATTCTCCGCTACACAACGTAAAGGAAGGTGTTGAGTATCCTGCAACTCTTGCTATTACTGCCGATCATGATGATCGGGTAGTGCCTGCACATACCTTTAAATTTATGTCGGAACTACAAGCCAAGCACAAAGGTAACAACCCTGTTATTGTGCGCGTTGAAACACAGGCAGGACATGGTGCCGGAAAGCCTACTTCTAAAATGATTGAAGAAAGTGCTGATATGTACAGCTTTATCATGTATAATTTGGGAATGAAACCTAAATTTTAACAATAACTTATTCAAGAACATTTCATTTCTTGATTGAACAATCGCCCCGATTAACTTTTTCTCATATTTGAAATGTTAATCGGGGCGATTGCTGTTTTAATTCTTACAAGAAATCAGCAGTTGCTACTTCTTTGAATGAGCATTGTTTTGAAAGTCAGTCGCTGCTTGTAAAAAGGTTTGGGCGATTGAAATAGCCAAACTATCAGAATAGTCCACCCACTCCGGATGCCATTGAACGGCAAGTAAAAAAGGAGCGATGGCAGAATTTTGGTGTTCGATAGCTTCAATTAAGCTGTCATTGCTATAGGCAATCGCCTTTAGCGAAGTTGCCAAAAGCTCGATGCCTTGGTGATGATTGCTGGCCACTTCAAACGTCTTATCAGCTTCAGTTGGGTTGATGAAGCTTCTTCCTTTGATCCAAACTGAGTGTGTGGCCCAATCTTCGTCGCCAACCCTGTGGATGTCAATACTTCCTTTGTCGGTGGGGAGATCAATAAAAAGTGTTCCGCCTTCCAAAACGTTAATGAGCTGCAAACCGCGACAAATTCCTAAAATGGGCAGTTGCAGTGCTTTGGCGTCAGCATAGGCATGTCTTTCGTAGGCATCGCGGTCTTTGTCAATAGTGCCACAACGTAGGCTATCAGAACCTTTGCCATAGATTTCGGGATTAATATCGGCGCCTCCGGTGAATAAAATTGCATGACAGAATTTCAGTGTATCAGTGATTTGTTGAGGAGATAAGCTCGAAAGCACAACGGTTTTAAAAGGGATGCCGGTTGCAGCCAACCAATCTGTGTACCTGTGTTCACTGCTTCTTTCTTTGGTGATGGCAATGGTGAGGCTGCTTTGTTCCTTGCTTTTGGTGCATGACGATGCAGGTAAAAGGAAAGTGAGAACAATCAAATAAAAAATGATTTTTTTCATGGTGCTGATATAAAGAAGGTTTATTTCATGTCGCCAAGAATCAGTGGCAGTCCATCGCCTTTATTTCCAATAATTACCACTTTGGTGTTGGGCGATTCTGCAAGTCTCAAGGTGGCTTCAATACCTTTTTCGCGCAAAATTTTATCATTGATGCTGGCGCTTAAAATAATGTTTGCAGCAGCCTTTCCTTCAGCATCAATACGTTGCCTTTCAGCTTCTTGAAGTGCTTTCTCTAGTTTAAATTCATACTCGAGTGCTTCCTGTTCTTGTTTAAGCTTGCTTTCAATGGCTGTTTTGATGGTAGGTGGCAGGGTAATGGAGCGAATGAGTACTTGATTCAATTGAACAAACTTTTCATCGAGAATTTTTTTTGTTTCTTCAAAAATCTCATCTTGAATGGCATCTCTTTTTGTTGAATAAATTTGTTCAGGAGTATAACGCCCGACAACACTGCGTGCCGACGACCGCATGGAAGGGACAATTACCCGCTGAAGGTATTCGGTGCCAATTTCGCCATGCAGCTTGGGAAGATGGTCAAATTGTGGTTGATACCAAACCGAAAAATCAACAATTATCTCTAACCCGTTGGAAGATAGCACATTCATTTCTTCAGCAACTTCTTGTTGACGGGTTTCATAGATATAGATTGTATTCCAAGGTGCTTTAAGTTGAAAACCTTCACCATAGGATTTATCCATTTGTAATCCGCCTCCGAAAAGTTTAAACATTACACCGGCGTGGCCTGCCGGAATAGTAACAGCCATGCTGGTCCAAAATACGATCACCGCTATCACTAACCCAACAATGATTAAGATTTTGTAAAGACTGAACTGATGAAGCGGATTGGGGTTTTGGTTGGGCATTTGTATCATAATAGTTTTTTTAAATGATTAAAGTGATTGTAAGTCAATGATTAATAGCTTTTTGTGTAATTCTTTTTCTTCCAAAACAACAACAATTTTGGTTCCGTCGTCAGACCAATCGGGCTGGCTAAGAGGCCGCTCACTTTTAAAAACGACCTCTTTAAGAGTTCCATCCACGTGCAAGATAAACAAATAATAGTAAAAGGCGGTGTGTCCAATACAAATAAACTTGGTGGACGACGCTCCCCAGTTGGCATCTTTCAGTTGAACAGTGTCGGATTGAATGGTAGTGATATAGCTGGCATCCCATCGTTTTATTTCCAGATATGAAGTTTTATAATATTCATTATCAATATTATATATAATATAGTCGGATTTTGGCGACCAGTCGGGGTGGTTCACACCTTTTTGGTTACCAAAGTGCGTATTGAGGTTGTCGTATTTTCGGTCGTACGTAAAAAGAGTAGGGTAGAGGCTATTTTCATTTTTGCCGATGAAACAAAGTAAATTTCCTGTTGTATTCAAACTTGGCGATGCGATGCGATAAGCCCGATTGTTGATGGCTTTTGCGGGGAATGTTTTGCCATTGCTACCGATCCAGTAAGCTAACCCATCGCTACTGACGGCAAGTATCTGTTGGTTTTTTTTATGAATGGTGAAATCTGAAAAAGATAGAGAATCGGAACTCAAAGCTTCTACTTGATTGTTTTCCAAACAGATGCTAAAAATACCTTGGTTGTTATCCCTGTTAGAAACAAAAATAATTTTCTGCCCATCGGCTGTAAATGTTGGTTTGCTGTCATTCCATTCACCATCGGTTAATGGTATGACTGGATATTCCGATTGCCATTGGCTATAAACACAACCAGCTGATTTAAAAAGACATAGAAATATCAGAAAAGTTTTTACAGCTAAATGAGGACGCAGTTTCACGCTAAAGTTTCCTGTTGGAGAAAAGCCATGGCAACAACTCTTTTTCTTGAAAAACATAGTCCCAAGCATTGTGATTTACCTCAGGATAGATGGTAAAACGCGGCTCGGCACCATTGTTTTTAAGGCTTTCAACCATTTTGACGGACAATTCAATAGGTACCACTGCATCCACTTCGCCGTGAAACACCCAAACCGGAACTTTTTTCGCGTAGATTTTTGTTGTTTCAGGATCGCCACCCCCACAAATAGGGAAAGCAGCTGCAAAAACATCAGGCTTTCTG
>JADYZK010000254.1 GCA_020853175.1 Bacteroidales bacterium | reverse complement strand
CGGATAAGCACCAATGATGAATCCATAGGCAGCAAAGGAAGCAGCCCCGATGAGGTTCACGATTCTAAATTTTACAATAGACCCCAAAGTCATTGAAAAGGCAATAATCATTGAGGCGATGTAGCCAAGCCATTCTAACCAGCTCAAGGTTGCAAGGGTTTCAATCATACGAAATAAAATAAGAAAAGAGTTGGTTCAAGCTGTGTTGATTGCTCTCAACAAAACAATTGACCAACCCCTATAACCGTTAAAACAATAAATCTATTTCTTTTAAAACCATTTACATTGTAAGTTGGATTTTTGATTTCACCAACTGCGAAAGGGTTTCATAGGTATGTTGGCCGGGATATATCGGGTCTAAAAATTCAACACTTACTTTTTTCCACGGTCTGGGAAAGAAACTGCCTCTAGGCAAAACGTCAAAAGCACCTTTAATGGAAACCGGCACAATAGGCACATTCAATTCGCGGCTGAGAATGGCAAAAGTTTTCTTAAAATCGCCCATATTGCCATTGAAAGAACGTGTTCCTTCGGGGAAAATGATAATCTTTTTATTGCTTTTGAGCACCTCTCCCATCTTTTGAATGGATTCCTTCAGGTTGTGATTCAAATCCATGATGATGATGTTGTTGCGATTGGCTAAAAACTTGAGCCATCGTTGTTTGATGTGCTTTTCTTTGGCATAAAAATAGGTTTTCTTCGCTTGATCGTAATGCAGGTAAGAAGCCACAAAAAGCCCGTCGAAGTAACTCTGATGGTTGGGTGCCAGGATGCAAGGCCCGTCAGGAATTTTCTCCATTCCGGTAGATTTGAAACGCAAATAGGTTTTGAAAAAAACGCGGGAGGCCCATAGGGCTATATTTCCTGTAATCCATGAGGCCGGCAGCTTGAGGTTCACTTTTTCGTGCAGAATGGCCTTCCAATTCACTTGTGTTTCTTCTATATGGGTTTTGCGCGAGGCCACCCATTCGCTCAGTGCGGCAACATTGGCAAAATCAACCATTTCATTGGGCTCGGGCGACACACCGAAGGTTTGTTGAAGAAAAGCTTGGAAACTTACTTTATCCAAAGAATCCATACTCAAATCCATCTCGAGATGGTGATTGGGCCTTACTTTGCGGCCTTTTTCTTTTTCAATATACGCGGCAATCATCACAAAAACCGGATCATTGCTGATGGGATTGTTCTCGATGGTTTCTTCGCGTTTTTCAATCAAATCGGTCAGTTTAAACCGTTGCAATTTACCCAATCGGGTGCGGGGCAACTCCTGGTCGGTGAGGTGAAACTGCATGATTTTTTTTGACGGCGACACCTTTTTGTTGAAGGGCTCGATGAGACCGGTTTTGATGGCTGCTTGGTGGTCGCTGCTGTTGATGGCATCCAAAGCCGATCGGTTGGGAACAATCATCGCGTGCAAATGATCTTCATAAAAAAACACACCCAAATCAGTCACTAATGGCGACTTCAACAGTTCTTCTTCCAGCTCGTTAGGATTCACGTTTTTGCCGTTCGACAAAACGATAATTTCTTTTTTACGACCGGTGATAAACAAATAGCCTTTCTCGTCGAGATAACCTAAATCGCCGGTATAAAGCCAACCCTCTTTTAGCACTTGGGCTGTTTCTTCGGGACGATTGAAATATCCCTGCATGATGTTGTCGCCGGCGGCAGTAATTTCGCCGTCAACAATGCGGATACTGGTTCCGGGCATGGCCTCACCGGGCGAACCAATCAACACCCTTCCCGGGCGGGTAAAGGAAATCATGGGAGCGGCTTCTGTCATGCCATAACCTTCGAGCACTTCAAAGCCAAGGGTTTGATAATCGCGTCCTACCTCCGGATCGAGAGCGGCACCGCCCGATACAAGGCTTTGAACCGAGCCCCCAAGTTTTTTATGCACAGCACCAAACACCTTGCGCGAGAAGGCTGGCGACTGCAACTTATTGGCAACAGCAAACAACAGTTTGGCCACCGCACTTTGGTTGATCTTGTCCATGATGCCTTTGCGAATGGCAGCAAAAAGTCGCGGAACGCCAATAATGATGGTGATGCGGTTGTTTTGTAAAGTGGCCATAATATCGGCAGAAACCATAGAAGGGCTGATGGCAGTAGATGCGCCCACATACAGCGGAATAATCATGGTACCCATCAACGGGAAAATGTGGTGCAAAGGCAAAAGGATCAACACCCGCGAATCTTTATCGTAAATATGGATGTGATTGGAAACTGCATCAATGTTTTGAAGCAGGTTCACAAAGCTCAACATCACCCCTTTAGGGCTGCCGGTGGTACCGGAAGTGTAAATGAGCACAGCCGTGGATTCTTTTTCAACTTCCCTGAATTCTTTCTGCGAAGTAAACGCTAAAGCTGGCGTTTCATGCTCGTCAATAATCAGAAGTTGGGCATTGCTTTGGGCTTCTTCGAGGGCTTTCAGCATCACTTCAAGCCGGTCTTTGGAGCAAAAAACCACCTCCGGTTGACAATCCTTAATAATGTAAGTCACCTCTTGTGTTGAAGCCATGAAGTCAACAGGGACAGCGATTGCGCCATTTTGCCATGCGCTGTAAAAGGCCAGAATATAACCAAACCTGTTTTCGGAAAAAACGATAACGCGTGCAGCTTTGGTAACGGTGAACAGCCCTGCAAAATAATGGATGCCGGCAATAAGCTCAGCATAGCTGATTGATTTTTCAGCCGTATTGATAGCTGTTTTTGAACCGTGGTTTTTGATCATAAATATTTGATTGTTTGAAAATAAGGCGAATCGGTTTGAAAAAACGTTTTGTTGAATGATGAAAAATGAGCAGCTTTTTTTATGGCATCATCCTTTATTTTTAAATTGGACACAATAGGTTGCAAAGATACTACAAAACCAAAGAGGAGAAAGGGGCAAAGCAATGGTTTCTAACCGACAACTGAATCATAAACGAAAACAAAACGGTCTTTTGGATGAATTTTCCAAAAGACCGTATTTTTGATAGAGGTCGCGGATTAAAAATGGAGGCTAAGGCGTTAAATTGTAGCTGAGTGCAACAAAGAAACTTCTTCCGGGTGCCAACAAAGGGAGGCCACCGCTCCCGTTTAAAGCACGGGTTAAATGCTCGT
>JADYZK010000253.1 GCA_020853175.1 Bacteroidales bacterium | reverse complement strand
TTGAGGCAAACCAGTATTGAATGGAGGTATCGCAATATCTTTTTCAGCGATTTCTTTTTTCAGCGATGAAATCACAAATTCAATCCAGCCTTTTTGCTCTGCTAATCTGGCGGAACATTGTTCGCAATCTGCGAGATGCGTTTTATATTCCAGCTGTTTTTCAGTAGAAAACACACCATCAATAAACAGTTGCATCTCTTTGTCGGAAAGGCATTTAGCTGTTTTCATAATTGTATAGTTTTTTAAGTTTTGCCAATGAGCGCGCCAGTGTAGTTCCAACGGAAGAAAAGCGCAAGCCTGATATTTCAGCAATCTCTTTGTAAGTCATTCCCTTGCTGTAAAGACTGATTATTATTTGCTCTTTTTCGTTTAACAGTCTTAGACAATACCTGAGTTGCCGGCTTTCCTCATCTCGGATCAAACTCATATCACTTACGTTTTCAGCATCTTCACTTTCAGAAAGCTTGCTAAATTGCCATTTTTTTGAATCCCTTAAATAATTCAGACAGTGGTTGTAAGTCGTTCTGCTAAGCCAGGCTTCTATGTTCAAAACCTGTTTCCCATCTGATAGAAAGCGGTGAAGTTTTAAAAACACTTCTTGGGTTATATCTTTCGACACCTCGTCGTCCTTCACAATTTTGCAGGCTAAAATGTAAACCAATCGGTAGTTTTGAGTATAGAGCTTGTCAAAATACATGAGGGGCAACTTTAACTATATGACACATTTAACGTTGATTTGTGACAAAAGCCAGAAATTATTAATGAAAAACCATCGTTTTCTCTCTCGACAGCGCGCTGCCTGAATTGAATCAATGGAAACAATAAAGGTATGATTGTTCGATTGGGTGTACAAGTGAATATGATCAATTTCCCAAAATTTCAGAGGAGAAAAAAGCATGAACTATCAAGCGGTATAGAAAAACGAAGCACTTCCAAAACAGAATAAGAATCAAAAAATCTCTTTCTCAATCCTTGAATTGAAGAAATTCCGTCAAATTCCTTCAGTACGATGAAGGAATTAGGTTAAATTTCTTCATTACAAGCCAATAATGCCGAAACAGCCATCAAACACAGATAACTCAAAACCATCTCTTTGAAAGCCGCTGAGAAACCGCAAACTGAAAGACTGATGAACCTTTACTTGAATAGTTTGTACCTTGCGTGCCTCAAAACGAAGATTACGATGCAAAGTTCTTATCATGTAAAAAGTGTGGCAATGATCATTGTATGGATGCTTGTAGGTTATTCAGCTTCAGCGCAAAACATCCGTATCAACGAAATCATGTCATCCAATGCCACGGTTTTAGCCGATGAAAATGGCGATTATCCCGACTGGATTGAGTTGTACAATGCCGACACCTTAGCGGTCAATCTCGAAGATTTTGGTTTGAGCGACGATGCTGAGGAACCCTTCCGCTGGATTTTCCCCGACAGAACCCTGCAGCCCAACAGCTATCTTATCGTTTTCGCGTCGAGCAAAAACCGTTTTGGCAGCCAGCTGCATACCAATTTTAATATCAGTGCCGACGGCGAAACCTTACTCCTTTCAACCCCTGAAAACCTAATTGCTGACAGTGTTGTCTGTCCGGCGCTACAAACCGATATTTCTTATGGGCGGCTGATGGCTGATCCCGAGACATGGAAATTTTTTACCCCTGCAACCCCTGGCGTGGCCAATGCCGGCGAGGGTTATGGCCTTTTGCTTCCAGCTGTTTCGAGTTCACGAAGCTCGGGATACTATCCTGAGGGTTTTCGTCTTGCATTAAACACGCCCTTGGCCGAAGCCCAGATTTTTTATACCACCGACGGCAGTATCCCCAACACTAACAGTGCCCTGTATGCCGATTCTATTGCCATCAACAGCCGTGTGGGCGAGGCCAACGGCATTTCGATGATACGTACCAACAACAACACCGACACCGGCCCGCCCTATTATGAAGGCTGGCAACCGCCTTTGGGCGAAGTGTATAAAACCAATGTTCTCCGTGCGCGGCTGCTTCATCCCGATGCTCCTCCCGGACCGGTAACCACATTCAATTATTTTATTGACCCGTTGGAGAACGGCCGCTATTCGTTGCCTGTTTTTTCATTGGCTACCTCGCCCGAAAACTTATTTGATGATGAAATCGGCATTTACGTATATGGTAACTACGAAAACTATTTTCAAAGCGGTATGGAGTGGGAACGTGCAGCCAACCTGAGTTTTTTTGAAACAACAGGCAGCCTTGAGTTCAGCGAAAATGTGGGCATCCGCACCCATGGCAACACCACCCGAAGCCGTCCGCGAAAATCGCTGCGCATCAGCACCCGAAGTGAATATGGCAATTCATGGCTCAACTACCAGCTTTTTCCCGAAAAAAACATTCACCAATACAAGCGTTTTATCCTTAGAAACTCAGGCAACGATTGGGATCAGGCCATCTTTCGCGATGGTTTGTTGCAGTCGCTCATGCGCAACCTCAACGTAGAAAGGCAATATTACCGCCCTTCCATTCTTTTTATCAATGGAGAATATTGGGGCATTCACAACCTGCGCGACCGTTATGACGAGCATTATCTTTTTGCCAAATACGGCATCAACGAGCAGGAAATGACCATCATGGAAAACCACTCCTCCTACAAGTTTGGCAGCAATGCTGGCGTGAGCCATTACACCTCCATGCTGAGTTATGTGAACGGGCATAACCTAACCAACGACGACTACCTCCAGGTTTTGGCAACAAAAATGGACCTCGAGAGCTTCACCGACATGCAAATTGCCCATATTTTTGTGATGAACACCGACTGGCCGGGCAACAACACCCTCTATTGGCGCTACAACCGCAGCGGTTACGATCCGCAGGCCCTCAACGGACGTGATGGACGCTGGCGCTGGATGTTGTTGGACATGGACTTTGGCTTTGGCCTCGATTTCAGTTATGTTCCGGGCATTGGTTCCGGTGCAGCACACAACACCTTGGCTTTCGCCCTCGAAGCGGATGGCCCCGGATGGCCCAACCCTTCGTGGTCCACCTTTTTGCTGCGCAACCTCGTGAAAAACGAATCCTACCGCAACCAATTTATCAACCGCTTTTGCGATTTGCTCAACACCGATTTCAAATCATCGGAGGTGGTGGCTGCCATTGATTCCATCCAAAATCTTCTTCAACCCGAAATGGCAGAACACATCCGCCGATGGCGCCGACCTACCACGCTGACCGAATGGAACAACAGGGTTTTGTCCATGCGCAATTTTGCTCAAGTGCGACCTACTTATATGTGGCAACACCTGAAAAACGAGTTCAGCCTGCAAGCTACTGCTCAGCTGACCCTGAGCAACGATCATCCTGAAATGGGGAAAATCAAACTCAATAGCATGGTGTTGCCGCAACAGCCTTATTGGGTGGGACAATATTTCACAGGAATTCCTTTGCAGCTGAAAGCAGAGCCGCTGCCTGGCTATCGTTTTGTGCGTTGGGAAGGTCAAATTTCATCTGTCAGCGAAACGGCTACCCTTAGCCTGAGCGGCGATGCCCAAGTTCGCGCGGTTTTTGAAATCAACACCGATTTTCAAGGCGATTCGCTCAACCCTGTCGCTTGGCGGCTGTCCAATGGCGCCTATCAGTTCACGTATTGGGATGCCAACAACCCCGAAAAAACCTATCCCCCACACATCATCTTCCAACAAAGTGAAACAAACGATCCGGCTTTGGATGATGCCATGACACGACCTTATGCTGTCAGCCCCAACGAGATACACAATGATGATGCGGCAAGCGTTGGTTTTCCGTATCGGTTGACCCGCCGCACCCGCCTCAACGGGCTGGGGCAGGACGGCATTTCTTTCATCAACACCGGCAGAGGACGCGATTTGGGAGCGGTGGTTATGGCAGTGGATACACGCGGGCTGAACAACATCACAGTTGCATGGAAGGCAGGCACCGTGATTCCCAACTCGAGGGCTTACGCCATCCGGTTGCAATACCGCATCGGCACCGAAGGCCCTTTCACCGACCTCAACCATGCTGACAACAGCGCCATGGAATATATGCGCAACAGCGAGGCTGGCCACAGTAGTTCTTTTGAAGCTTTTGTGTTGCCCGAAGCATTTGAAAACCAGGCTTATGTTCAACTTCGTTGGAAATACTATTTCACGGGCGAGCAGCTCGATCCCAATTCGGGCAGCAGAGACATGTTGCGTTTGGACGATATTGTGGTGAGCACCCTTACCATGGCTTTGCCTGAAACATATTTAGCCCCTTCGCTGGGCGCCATCCATATCTATCCCAATCCCTTTAACTATGAGGCTGTTATAGAGGTCCAACTCACGAAAAGAACAGGTTTAACCATCGAAATTCACAATTTGATGGGAACAAAAGTGCAGCAAATTGTTGAAAATGTTTTCGACGCGGGGCAGCATACTTTCCGCGTAGATGGCACACAACTACCTCAAGGTGAATATGTTTGCATGATCAAAAGCGATGAAACGACGGTGGTTCGGAAACTGGTTTTGGTGAAGTAAATCAACAATGAATCAGCGAGAAGGCGGGTTGTAAAAAGCAGCATCCACCTTAGGCCGGATACTCCACGAAGTTGCGTTCGGTTTCGTAGAGGCGAATTTGCAAGTCGAGGTGGGATTCAAGCTTTTCCCTAAGGATGTTGTAAATTACGACCACGATGTTTTCGGCGGTGGGGTTTATTCCTTTAAATTCAACACAATCGAGATTGAGGTTTTTGTGGTCGAAACGCTCTTCAATCTCTTGTCGGATCAACTGTTTGAGTATTTTCATGTCCACTACATAACCCGTTTCCGGATCAATTTCACCCACTACTTTCACGATCAGATCGTAGTTGTGGCCATGCCAATTGACATTGTTACACAAGCCAAAAACATCGTTGT
>JADYZK010000252.1 GCA_020853175.1 Bacteroidales bacterium | reverse complement strand
GCATTATGACAATTAAAAAAAACAACAAAGGCTTGTGCCAAAAAAAGTATTTATTCATCCTGTTCAACAATTCTCGCACAAAAATAGCGTTAATTTTGCGTCAGGTTCACAATTGATTGTTCCTCGCTGCCGACTAAAACACCAACAAAAGCATGAAGCAAATTGTTAAATGGGGATTTTTTTATGTGCTTGCACTCACTTTTGCCGGTTGCAAGAAAGAAACGCCCAATCCCAATATCCCTGCGGTGTATATCAACGTTACCATTGATCCCAATTCGACCTTTTATCAACCCCTGAACACTGCCGGCGGATGGATGTACCTCACTGCCGAACCGCCCAGCCGCGGAATTATCGTGCATCGTATCAACACCGAAGAGTTTGTCGCTTTTGAACGCATGCCTCCCAACGATCCCAACAAATGCTGCGAAGGCAGCAACTGCACCCGCTTGATTGTGGATGAGTTTTATCCTTTTGCCAAAGACAACTGCACAGAAACTTTGTTTTCTCTCCTCGACGGCAGTATTTTCGATGGCGAAGGAAAATATCCGATGACGCGCTACAACACCAACTATTACGGTGGATTGCTAAGGATTTTCAACTGATATTCTACTGGTTGCATGTTCCCAAATAATTAAAAAAACTTGGGATCATAAAAAAGTTTCTCGCCATACTTTTCACGGTTTGAAATGCGTTACTACTTCATAAACAAATCATTCAAAACAGATGAAAACAAAATCTAATTTGTTGGCTGTTTTCGCGAGCACAGCCGTGATGACCTTGTTGTTTTACCGGCAGGAAATGGGCATCAACCTTTTTCTTTTTGAGCTTCTTTTGTTACTGTGGCTTTATCTTTCAAAGCAATTGCCCCTCGAAACCACATTGCAAAAACTATTGATCATTGGCCTGATTGTAACCTCGGCAGCCACCGTTTTGGTTCATTCTATATTGAGTTATGTGGTTCACTATCTGCTTTTTATTGTTTTAATCGGACTGTGGTCTTCTCCCCTTTTTCGGATGTTACCCTTGGCGGGATTGCAGGCTTTTCTTCAATTTTTTGTTGCCCAATGGCTTTTTTTCAAGCGGATGGTTTCCAAAAAACTCAACGGTAAAGCATTGAGTTATTATTTGCGAAAAGCCGGTATTTTTATAGTTCCGTTGATTATGGTTTTGATTTTCTTTTCCATGTACCGCACTGCCAGCCCACTCTTCGACAGCTGGTTTGGTCGCACAGGGGAATGGATTTCAAAAGCCTTCGACTATCTGATGCAATATTTTGATTCGCCCATTTTGGTCACTATTTTTTGGAGTTTGATTTTTAGCAATTTCATTTTGTTGCATCATTCCAACCCTCATTTGGCTCGCTTTGAAAAGCAGCTCACCGAAGACATTCAACGCCAACGCAAAAAGAAACTGATCGGCTTCAAATCCACCTCGCTGAAAACAGAACACAAAGCAGCCCTTGTGATGCTTGTTGCCCTTAATATGCTCATTTTGATTATGAACATCAGCGACGTATATTGGGTTTGGTTCAAATTTGAATGGGATGGCCAATACCTCAAGCAGTTTGTGCACGAAGGCACCTATTTGCTCATCTTCAGCATCATGGTTTCTATCGGTATTGTGCTGTTTTATTTTCGGGGCAACCTCAATTTCTACAAAAAAAATGGATTGCTTAAAAAGCTCAGTTATATTTGGTTAGCCCAAAATGCCTTGTTGGCCGTTTCGGTAGGCATCCGAAATTATTGGTACATTTATTATTATGCTTTGGCCTACAAACGCATCGGCGTGATTTTGTTTCTGCTGCTTACGCTTTATGGTCTTTACAGCGTGTTTGTGAAAGTTAGAAAACAAAAAACCGTTTTTTACCTTCTTCGGGTCAATTTCAACACTCTCCTTATCCTCCTCACTTTGAGCACCTTGGTGAACTGGGACAGCTACATTTCCCGTTTCAATTTTGCACATGCCGACCGCTCGTTCGTGCATTACGATTTTCTTAGTGATATGTCTTACGCCAGTTTGCCTTACCTCGACAAAAGCCTGAAAGAGCTGCATGAGATTGAGCAAAGCCAAAAAGAACGGTTTCCTACCGTAGAACAATACATGCAATCGCAGGAATTTTACGATCACATTCAAGAACGAAAAAGTGATTTTATAAGCATCTGGAAACGAAAAAGTTTGTTGGAATGGAACCTGCCCGAGTATCGGGCTTACCGTCAGTTGATAAAAAAATAGTTGTTTAACTAATCAACTTGAGGTGTTCAACAATTAAATGAAGGATAAAAAACAGAAGGATTCATTGGCTGAAACACATCAAAAAGGAATTAAAAAACGGGCTAACCCACAAAGGATTAGCCCGTTTTTTGTTTACGGCGATGATTAGTCTTTCTGTGCTGTAATTTTAGCTGAAAGGAACTCTCTGTTCATGCGTGCAATGTGCGAAACCGAAATCTCTTTCGGGCATTCGGCTTCACAAGCATAGGTGTTGGTACAGTTTCCAAAACCCAAGGCATCCATTGTAGCTACCATTTTTTGTACCCTTTCTTTGGCTTCAATTTTGCCTTGAGGCAACAGTGCAAGCTGCGAAACTTTTGCAGATACAAACAACATGGCGCTGGCATTTTTGCAGGCGGCCACGCAGGCACCGCAACCAATGCAAGCCGCTGCATCCATGGCTGAATCGGCATCACGTTTCGGAATAGGAATGGCGTTGGCGTCGGGAATGCCGCCAGTGCTCACCGACACATATCCGCCGGCCTGAATAATCTTATCAAATGCGGAGCGGTCCACCATCAAATCTTTAATCACCGGAAAGGGTTTGGCCCTCCAAGGTTCAATCACAATGGTTTCACCGTCTTTGAAATTACGCATGTGCATTTGGCAAGTGGTGATGCCTCTGTCGGGGCCATGAGGTCGGCCGTTGATGTATAAGCTGCAGGCACCACAGATGCCTTCGCGGCAATCGTGATCAAACACAACCGGGTCGTCGCCGTTTACGACCAATTCTTCGTTCAGAACATCAAGCATTTCGAGAAAAGATGCCTCATCCGAAATTTCAGCGACCTTGTAATTCACAAACTGGCCTTTATCCTGTGCGGAGGCTTGCCTCCATATTTTTAATGTAAAATCCATTTTTATCTGTTTTTGTCGTAAGAGAATCAATCCATTATTTATAATTGCGTTGTTTC
>JADYZK010000251.1 GCA_020853175.1 Bacteroidales bacterium | reverse complement strand
GTGATTGATGAGAAAAATAATTCTGTAGAGCTTACCGAAAAAGGTATTGACCTTTTGGCGGCCTCCTATAACGAGCCCGGTTTTTTCATTCTTCCCGACGTGGGTGCTGAAATAGCAGAAATTGAAAAAACAACTTTAAACGAAACCCAAAAATTAGAACAAAAAGGCGACCTCATTCGCAATTTCAGCATCAAGTCCGAACGTCTGCATACCGTTCATCAGCTACTTAAAGCATATACCTTGTTTGAAAAAGACGTGGAATACGTCATCATCGAAAACAAAATCAAAATTGTGGATGAGCAAACAGGCCGTATCATGGAAGGACGGCGCTATTCCGATGGATTGCACCAAGCCATTGAAGCCAAAGAAAACGTTAAAGTGGAAGCTGCCACACAAACCTATGCCACCATCACCCTGCAAAATTATTTCAGGATGTATGGCAAATTGTCGGGGATGACCGGTACTGCCGAAACAGAAGCGGGTGAGTTTTGGGACATCTATAAGTTGGATGTGGTGGTCATTCCAACCAACAAACCCATCACGCGTAACGATCGCGAAGACCTTGTCTATCGCACCAAACGTGAAAAATACAACGCTGTTATTGACGAAATTGTGTCTTTGGTTGAAGCCAAGCGGCCGGTTCTGGTGGGCACCACTTCTGTTGAAACATCAGAGCTATTGAGCCGAATGTTACAACGCAAAGGCGTCAACCACAATGTGTTGAATGCTAAGTTGCACCAGCGTGAGGCACAAATTGTGAAAGAAGCAGGGCAGGCCGGCGTGGTGACCATTGCCACCAATATGGCCGGTCGTGGTACCGACATTAAATTAGGTGAAGGCGTAAAAGCCGCCGGTGGTTTGGCTATTATTGGTACCGAACGGCACGAATCGCGGCGTGTGGACAGGCAGTTGCGGGGGCGTTCTGGAAGACAGGGTGACCCGGGTAGTTCACAGTTTTTTGTGTCGCTCGAAGACGACCTTATGCGTATGTTCGGCTCCGGACGTATTGCCGGTTTGATGGACCGCTTGGGTCTTAAAGAAGGCGAAGTGATTCAACACTCGATGATTACTAAATCCATTGAGCGCGCGCAGCGAAAAGTGGAAGAAAACAACTTCGGTGTGCGTAAACGCTTGCTCGAATACGATGATGTAATGAATGCCCAACGTGAGGTCATTTACAAAAAAAGACACCATGCCCTGTTCGGCGAACGGCTTTCTGTTGACATCTCTAACATGCTTTTTGATTTGGGTGAAAATCTAATTACAGAATTTCAGCAGCAGCGCGATTTTGACGGCTTTAGGCTGGGTGTGCTTAAAAGTATGGGTATGGAACCTCCTTTTGATGAAGATGCTTTCTTCGATCAAAGACCCGACCAGCTAAACGAACAGCTGTTCGCCAAAGCCAGCAACAGTTACAAAGAAAAAACCCGTCGCATTGGCGAGAAAACAATGCCGGTGATTGCCGATGTTTTTGAACGTCAAAAACAATATGAAAATATTGCCATTCCTATTACCGACGGGCAAAAAGGCATGCAAGTGGTGGTGAATCTTAAGCGTGCAGTAAACAATGGAGCGCGTGAAGTGACCCTTTCAATTGAAAAAAGCATCTCACTGTCGCTCATTGATGACTCATGGAAAGAGCATCTTCGTGAGCTTGACGACTTGAAACAATCGGTGCAGAATGCCACTTACGAGCAAAAAGACCCGCTGCTGATTTATAAGTTTGAATCGTTTGAGCTGTTTAAAAACATGATTCAACGCATCAACAAAGAGGTAATTACATTCCTCATGCGCGCCGACATCCCCATTCAAGATTCTTCCAGCGTTCGTGAAGCCCAACGCGCCAAAGGCATTGACCGCAGCCGTATGAAAGAAGAACGTTCCGACCTGCTTTCTCAAGCCCACAGCAACACCCAACAAAAAGAAGTTACCCAACCCGTGGTGGCCGAGAAAAAAGTTGGACGCAACGAGCCTTGTCCTTGCGGAAGTGGGAAAAAATATAAAAATTGTCATGGAAAAATGTTGGGAGAAGCCTGATTTGTTGTAATTTAGTGCTTATTAATAACAAGCAATTGCACGCAAGCATTCAAGTTCTTTACCACTCTTAACTGTTACTCTGGATGAAAAAAATAAACTACCTACTTTTTGCGTTCCTTTTTTTAGGAATAGTGTCCTCATGCAGAGATGATTTGCCACAAGAAAACGTACGTCCGGCTTACAATTATTATCAAGAAATTGTGAACCCGCCCGACGATTTTATCATCGCTTTCGACAACACCTCAGTGGGTCAAAAGGTGGCGTATGTTACCTTTGACAGCGTTGGCGTGTGGTTAATTGACCGCATTGGCGATGCCCGACAGTCCATCTCTTTAAAAAACAACTCCGGTTCTTTTGCGATCAATCTTATTGACAGCGTGGGTTTGACATCAGACTTTAAATATCAAGTGATTGTTAACAGCGTGTTGTATGGCGAGTCCAGAAACCTGTATGTTGGATTCAAACGACTGAATATGGATTACAGTGCCTTTGAGCCGAAATTTTAATATGAATGAGAGCGCCAAAAACAAGCTTACCCTTGCTGTTTTTACTTTTTGTTTTGTTTTTTGCCAACCCTGAGGCTTTCTCGCAAAACAAAAATAGAGACCATTCTCCTCGCCTTGGACTCGTTTTGAGTGGGGGAGGCGCCAAAGGATTTGCTCACATTGGTGCCTTAAAAGTTTTTGAAGAGGCCGGCCTTCAGTTTGATTACATCAGCGGAACCAGCATGGGGAGCATCTTTGGTAGCTTATATGCGCTGGGTTACCATCCCGATAGCATGGAAAAAATGGTTCGCAATCAGAATTGGGATGCGCTGATGAATGACAAAGTGGATCGCCGATACATCCCCATCGAAGAAAAACAAAACAGCGACAGATTGCTGATTCTTTTCCCGATTGTCGAAAATAGAGTTACCACCAAAATAGGGTTGCGTACCGGCCAAATGGTTGATCTGCTGCTCGCTAAATATCTCAGTCCGGCCTATAAAGTGAAGGATTTTAGCAAATTACCTATTCCTTTTTTATGTATTGGAACCGATTTAAGCGATGGATCAAATATTATACTGGATAAAGGGGTTCTCCAAAAAGCGGTCAGGGCCAGTATGTCCATTCCAAGTTATTTCAATCCCATTACCATTGATGGCCGTTTGCTTGTTGATGGAGGGGTGATCAATAATTTTCCTGTTGTGGAAATGAAGAAAAAAGGCATGGATGTGATCGTGGGAGTGGATGTTCAATCGGGATTGATGGAATCTAAAAACATCTCCACCGTCTTTCAAGTGCTCGATCAGGTGACTTCTTTTTATCGCGTTTCAAACAACAACAAAGCCATTAGCCTAACCGATTTTTATATCAAACCCAACTTGAAGGAGTTTGACATGATGAGCTTTTCCGACTACGACACCATTATTAAAAGGGGTGAAATGGCGGCTCGTGCCATGCTTCCTCAATTGAAGCGACTGGCCGATTCAGTGCAGCGATTCCGACCCAAAAGACAAAGGGTTTTGGACGCTCGCCCTTTGGATTCCATTTTTATTTCAAAGTTCACCTACCTCGGCAACAGCAAGGTTTCTAAAGAATATCTTGATGGTGCATTTGATTTTAAACCCATGAGCTGGATTAAGATCGAAGAACTTGATCACGCCTTGAAGCGGGCCTATGGCAGTGGTTTTTTTGAGTTGATCAGCTATTATTTTGTACCCAACGAACTGGGAGCCGAGTTGGTCTTCGAAATCAGTGAATCCAGCTCAGGGATTTTTGGTGCTGGCGTGCATTACGATTCTGATTATAAAGTAGGGCTCTTGCTCAACGCCACCTTTAAAAATATGGGCATTAAGGGATCTAAAACCTTCGTTGATCTCAATCTGGGTGAAAATCCACGACTTCAAGGCTTGTTCCTTGTTGACAGGGGTTCGAAGATCGGCTTTGGGGTGAGCGCCACAGGAATGAATCTCAAGTTGAACTTTTATCAAAACGAAAATATTCAAGATTTTTATTCCATTAACCAGTACAGCTTAGGTGTATTTGGTCAGATGACTTCCGCCAATACCATGCGTTTTAGAGCCGGCACAAGATATGAAACCACTAAAATAGAAAGTGGCTTGGGCGACAAAAACATAAGCGGACCATTTAAACCCCATTTGGTTTCAAGTCTCAATTGGGACGTGGACACCTACAACCGAAACAGCTTTTCAACCACGGGCATACAAATGAATCTCACCGTGAAACACATCTTACCTTTAACCGATGATGTTTCTTCAAACC
>JADYZK010000250.1 GCA_020853175.1 Bacteroidales bacterium | reverse complement strand
TGCAAGGAAAGAACATCAGGGTCAGCCCGAACTTTTTCAACACAAAAGAGGACATCAGCCTGTTTTTGAAGTTGATATAGGTTGTGTTGATTTGGCTTTTTTAAATGCTTAAGAAGAAGCCAATGCCTTCACTTTTTTACCTAAAACCTAGAGATTCATTGGTTTGATCTGAATGATATTCAACTACTTTGAAATTTCTATTCATTTTGATTGTCAGAATTCACAAAGTATTTCTAAATTGCACGTCAAGGTTTAGAAATATGCGAAACAAATTATACGTGCTTTTTTTTCTGCTTTTATTGTTGAGTTCGTGCGATAAGTTGATCGAATTCTCGCCTTATTCTGCTTTTGTCTCTCCCGACAGGCAAAATACCACAGAGAAAAACCTGACACGTCTGTATGCGGAAAACGACCATGCACAATTTGAGTCTTTTCGTTTTGCTTTGGTTTCCGACAGTCATCTGTTTTTTGACGAATTGGCGAAAGCAGTTGAGCATATCAACGAAACTGGAGATTTTGATTTCGTGATTCACGGAGGTGATATGGCAGATGGTGGTCTTATCAAAGAGTTTGACATATTCCAAGACGTGATGAAAAAACTTAAAATGCCTTATTTTACAGTGATTGGAAACCATGATTTACTGGCCAATGGGCGATCAATTTATTCGGAGATGTTTGGCAAAGAGAATTACAGCTTGATTTATAAGGAGTGTAAGTTTATCTTTTTCAACGATGTAGTGTGGGAGTTAAACTTTGCCGAACCTGATTTTGGCTGGCTGAGGCAGGAACTGCAAGACAGAAATGAGTTTCGGCATGTTTTTGTAATCGCGCATATCCCGCCTTGGAGCGATCAGTTTTTTCTGTCTTATTTTTTTGTTTACAGCATGCTGATGAATGAATACAACGTAACACTTTCTATTCACGGCCATCACCACGATGCTTATCAATATGCGAATGACACCTTGCCCAATGGACTCAAAATCATGCCAAATATGGTTATTGGCGCACCACAAAAAGGCAGCTACCGAACCGTGGACGTACTTGCAGATACCGTTATTTTTCAGTCTGTTAATTTTTGAAAGCATGAAGAAGTTGATCGGTTATTTTTTACTTATTCTGTCCTTAGTCACAACAGAAATGCTCAGCGCACAAGATTCGATGGCTGGAAAAAAAAGGGGAATCATTCCGGACTATGTCAATTTTCAGTTGGCCGGAAATATTGGCGGTATTTCGATAGGTGCCGGCTACTACCTCAACCCGGTGCATAATCTGTGTTTAGATGGAGTTTACGGCTATGCTCCGGCCTTTCGCACCGGTCGCGCCATCCATAATTTGGTGCTGCGCTTTACCTATTACCCTTATACTTTTGATTTACCCCGCAATTACAAACTAAGGCCATTGATGAGCCTCGCGATAAGCAAGCAAATTGCCGACAACGACCGCACCTTTAGCCGACTGCCCAAACACTTTCCTGAAGGCTATTACGCACCCAATGCTTTCCGGCTTCATTTTGACCTTGGAATGGCATTGAAAAGAGAGCTTTCAAAACCGGGATTTATCAAAGCCATTGAGTTATACGCCAATACCACCACCAACGAGATGTATGTCACTTACTTATTCCGATCAAAAACGGTAAATATTACAGATATATTCAGCCTAACGATTGGGTTTAATCTGTATTTGTTTGATTAAGGATTGCTAAAAAGTTTTAAGGAGAAAGCCGTTAAAATCCGGCACTGATATTTTGTTAATGAAGCCAGCAAGTCTAAGGATCAGCATGCAAAAGTCGTGCGTTGAGCTTACCAAAATGTACTGTTTTCTTACGGATGTGCTCACCGATAGTGTAATCTTTGGGAATTGAAACAAAAAGTGGTGAGTTCCCTTTTTGCACATACCACTCAACACGGTGCTATAGAAGGAAAAACGCAAGAAACAAAAATAAAAATCATCTTCAACAGGAAGGAAATCAACCGGCTAAATCTTTAAATAAGTTCTAATAACCCAGCTCTTCGTGCCCCTTTGTGATCCTTCGAGCAACTCTGTGCAATAACTATTACACTGAGAACCACAAAGAACACCCAAAGTTTCACAAAGAATTAGTCATAATGCTTGAAATTCAAGTATTTAACCATTAACCATTAATTAAACATCAAAACAAAAAAAATGCCCTTGAGGGGAATCGCGAATCGTAAAAAACAACAAAAACGATTTGCGCCTCAAGGGCATTATGTTCGAACTTATTCTTTAACCAAAGAATTGAGGCAAAATTACCCCTATCTGTGAAACAAATAACACCGATTCAGTTAACGGTTCAAACAAATGAGAAATTGGAAGATGCAAACGGATTCTATCTCCTCAACAAATGGGACATTCAGTGTGTGCGAAAAAGCCAAGGTGAAGTTCTGGTTTTTAATTCATTGAATGATAAGTTGATATCATCATTTGATTCCCCGATTTTAAGGTTGCTGTTGCGCGTCTATTTCGTGTGTTCTGCCTGTTAAAGCTGTATCTTTGACAACTTAAAGACAAGTTATTGTTTAAATATTTACCGGAATCAACGGCATGAATTATAGCTCTATCATTGAAACTGTTTACCAACAATTAATAGCTGAAGAAAACAAGGGTGAACTGGCAACCTACATCCCTGAGTTGGCCAAAGTTGATCCCGATAGTTTTGCAGTACATATCACCTCGGTGGATCATCAAGAGTTTGGGATTGGCGATGTTCATAAAAGGTTTTCATTGCAGAGTATCTCCAAAGTGTTGACGCTCAGCTTAGCCTACAGCATTTTGGGCGAATTGCTCTGGGAGCGCTTGGGCGTTGAACCTTCGGGCACGGCTTTTAACTCGCTCAGTCAACTGGAACTTGACAAAGGAATTCCACGAAATCCTTTTGTGAATGCCGGTGCCATCGTGGTTTGCGACATCT
>JADYZK010000249.1 GCA_020853175.1 Bacteroidales bacterium | reverse complement strand
TTGTCAAAGTTTACATTTGAAACCTTCGATTCGACGCGGTTTTTTCCTGCCGGCAGCATGGTGGTTCCCATGAACCAACCTTTGGCAGGAGTCATTGCTTACCTCCTCGAACCAAAGGCTTCGGGTTCGTTGCTCGAATGGGGCTTTTTCAATGGAATTTTTGAACAAAAAGAATACGCTGAAACCTACGTGATGGAGCCCTTAGCGCGACGGATGCTCGATAGCGTTCCGGGCTTAATGGAGATCTATCAAAAAAAGAAAGAAACCGACAAAGCCTTTGCCGAAAACCAATGGTTGCAACTGAATTGGTTCTATCGGCAAACGCCGTGGTGGGACCAAAACTATTTGCTCTATCCTGTGGGCCGAATCACGATACTCAACGAAATACCCCAAGGAAGCAGTAGAAACACGCGTCCTTAAACTGTATGAAGCACAGTGAAAGTTGAATTTACAATCGCTTTTCGCTAAGCTGAATAGTTTTCTAACTCTATTTCCACCTGCGGCAACAAGTCGTCAATCGCTTGTGCTATGGCATCCACTTGGTTTTTAAGCTCCTCACTTTGGATGTCTGTGGCAATTTCCAATTGATTCGCAAGTTGCGAAAGACTTTCGAGGTTGATTGAAAAAGCCGTGCCTTTCAATTTGTGTGCCGCCGCCTTCAAAGCAGCTTGGTCGTTGTTGTTCAGATGCAGCCTAAGATCTGTTTTGGCTTGCAACAGACTTTCCTGAAGCACCAACAAAAATTCATGTAAAAAAACGCGGTCATCCCCCAAATCTTCTTTCAACATTTCCATCGAAAAACGATCTTTTTCAATCACTTTTGGTGCTTTAGGTTCAGAAGGTTTTTCTTTTAACAACAGCTCTTTAGGCTGAAGCCATTTTTCAATGGTTTCGGTAATCATTTGTTCAATCACCGGTTTGGTAACAAAATCGCACATTCCGGCCTCAAAGCATTTTTCTTTTTCACCTTTCACATTTCCGGCAGTGAGGGCAACCACAGGAACATTTTCAAAATCGGACAATTGTTTAATGGCTTTCGTGGCTTCGTAGCCGTTCATCACCGGCATCTGAATGTCCATAAAAATAAAATCAGGTGTTTTTTCTTGACAAAAAGCCACTGCATGACCCCCATGAAGGGCTTCGTGGAGCACAGCGTTGGGCAGTATTTTATGTAAGATTGATTTTGCCAACAACAGGTTCACCGGATTATCTTCAACAATCAAGATATTAAAAACATCGCTATACGAACGGGATTCTTGTTGGATAATGATATCATCCACAGGTTGTTGCGAGGAAATCCTGCGCAGCATCTGCACCAAGGTTTTCTGCTTCACAGGCTTCACCAAACGGTTGTGGATACCCAACTGCTCACATTTTTTAATAAAATCGTTGTCATCCAAAGTGCTGTGCCAAATCACCACAGGCGTTGAAGGTTGCAAGTAGCCTTTGGTTTTGCGTAGAGCGCTCACCAATTGAAGGCCATCTTTTTCGGGCATGTGATAGTCCATAAAAACAACATCAACATCTTTATTGGCTGCAAGCACTTCGAAGGCAGTGAGGTAGCCGTCAGCTTCCACGGTGCTTATGCCAAGATGTCCAAGCATTTCCTTTAGAATATGTCGGTTATTTTTGTTGTCATCTACAATAAGCACCTTGTGCAGGTTGTCGAAATTTTCCTCCTTTTCAACGGCTCCAAATTCAAAATGCAAGGGGATGTCAAAAAAGAAAGTGCTTCCCTTACCGGCCTCGCTATCGAGCTGTAGCTTGGAGCTCATCATGGCCAATAATTTATTGGAGATGGTTAGCCCTAAGCCGGTGCCACCAAAGCGTTTTGTGGTAGAGCTGTCCTCTTGCGTAAAGGCCTCAAAAATAAGGTTCATTTTTTCGGGTTTGATACCTATGCCGGTGTCTCTGACGCTGAAACGGAATAGGGCATTGTCGGGGTTGATCAGTTCCAACATTTCGATTTTGAGAGCCACTTCACCTGTTTCGGTAAATTTCACGGCATTGCTCAGCAGATTAACGAGCACTTGTTTGAGGCGCACCACATCGGCAAAAACATAGCGCGGAAGCTGCGGCGGCACTTGCAACAACACCTCCAGACCTTTGCGCTGTGCTTGAAAGTTGATCAAATCAGCACTTTGATAGCCAATTTCTTGAAGATCGGTTTTCTCAATATAAAGTTCCAATTTTCCGGCTTCGATTTTTGAAAAGTCGAGAATATCGTTAATAATATTGAGTAGGCTTTCCGCCGACTGGCCCACAATGTGAAGGTATTCCTTTTGTGTGGCATCGAGTTCGGTTTTCAGCACCAGATCGGTAAAACCAATGACACCATTGAGCGGCGTTCTAATTTCGTGACTCATATTGGCCAAAAACTCCGATTTGGCTTTACTGGCCTCTTCGAGCTGTTGGTTTTTCATTTCAATCTCCACGTTTTGATTGGCCAGTTCGGTGGTGCGTTTTTTTACTTTTTCTTCAAGTATTAATTTTTGGGTTTTCAGCTTTCGTGTGCGTGCAATAATGATGAGATAAACCAACACGATGATGAGCAATAGTCCGATGAGATGCACCCACCACAACCTGTACCAAGGAGGCAACACCACAATTTCGATGCTTGTTTCCTTCTCATTCCACACCCCGCTGTTGTTAGCGCCTTTCACTTTAAAGGTATAGTTGCCAGGCGGAAGCTGAAAATAACTGGCATTTCGGTTTTCGGAAGTCGTGTAAACCCACTCATTTTGGAGACCTTCAACCATGAACGCATAGCTGTTTTTTGATGAATTGGTGAAGTTAATCCCCGTGAAGTTAAAGACCAACTCTTTATGATCATAAGGCAAAACTAACCTTTCCTTTAAGATTAAAGCAGTATCGAGCAGCGAGCCTGGCCGTGGAATCATGGTGCTGTTGAACAATTTTAAACCGGTAAGAAAAACCGGAATAGGCTTTTCGTTCAATACGATTTTGTCAGGATAAAAATAGCCAAGACCCTTGCTGCCCCCAAAAAACAACTTCCCATCACTACCTATAATGGTAGCTTCGTTGCTAAAATCGCCGTTTTGCAAACCATCATCATCATCAAAAACATGAATTTCTTGCAGGTTGGCACTCATTTGCACAATGTTTTTATTCACAGCTACCCAATAAGTGCCGCTTTCATCTTGAATCATGCTGACCACTACGCCTTCATGCAAAATGCGATGTTGTTGAATGAAATTCAAACGATCGGTTCCAGGTTCATAATAACACAATCCATCAGAAGAAGTGCCAATCCAGATGCGACCTTGGCGATCTTCAAAAAAGAAATTGATATTAAGCGCTTGCTCCTTGAAAGGAAATTCCCGAATGGTTTGGGTTTTGAGGTCGTAAATGTTGCCACTTCGCAGCCAAACCTGTTGTTGACTGTCTTCAAAAATATTCGCTATTTGGTTGTTGTTGATTTTTTTTTCAGCGGCTGAAGCGTTATCTGTGAGGTAGGTGAACTTCATTGTTTTGGTGTCGAGCACATTTACGCCACCGCCCCAGGTGCCAATCCAGAGGTTGCCATCGGAACATTCTTTTAAAGTAACCACAAAACCATTGTTGAGCTTCCACGGATTTCCCAGTTCGGCAGCAATGCGAATAAATAGACTTCCCCGCGGTGTTTTTACCATGCGGTTGAGGCCTTTGTCTGTTCCCACCCACAACACTCCGTTTTTATCACGCAAAACACTTCGTACAATGTTACTGCTGAGACTGTTAGCATTATTGGGTTCGTTTTTGAACACCTGAACGCTGTTGGTTAAAGGATTCCATAGGTTGAGGCCGTTGTTGGTAGCCAACCACAGGCTGTCAGGCGCATCTTCAAAAATACCGTAAACGATATTTCCACTTAATTTACCCGTTTTTCCGGGCTGATGGGTAAACGATCGGAAGGGTTCTTTGATGGGATCGTAATAACTGATTCCCATGTCAGTTCCAATCCAGATGATGTTGTTTTTGTCTTTCAGAAAGCATTTCACATAATTATTGACAAGACCAAATTCGTCGTCATAGCCGGCTTGATAGTTTTGAAAGGTTTTAGTTTGCGGATCAAAAACTGAAACTCCCATGTCGTGGCCAATCCAAATGGTACCATCGTTGCTTTTCACAACGGCTTTAATGTAGTTGTTGCCAAGGCTTTTGTCGTCCAAGGGATTGTGTATAAAAACTTCGATCACTTTTTCTTGCTCAAGGTCAATGCTGCAAAGTCCACCGTCAACACCCAACCAAAGCAAGCCACTATCGTCTTGCGTCAGGCCCTTGGCATAAGTTCCGGGCAATTCGGGCAACGAAAGAGTGACAATCGTGGCCCCATCAGGATGCTGGTGGTTATTCACTTTTGCAAGCCCGGCATCTGTGGCCAGCCAAAGCGTGTTTTGGTTATCAATAAAAATACTTTTAATGAATTTGGAGGCCAATCCACTGTTTTGAGGGTGAAAAAGCCATGTTTTTTCTGATCGCGTATCATAAGCAAACAAACCATTGGTGGTGGCAATCCACAACACTTTTTGCGCATCAACGAGCATGTCATCAGGTTCAGCATCTTGAAAATAATCGCCAATAGAATCAGGAAATCGGATGTTTTCAAAACGATCGAAAAAGGGATTGTATCGCGACAGCCGCCCGCTTTTCATCCCCACGAACAGTCCTTTTTCGGGCACATTACACATTGAAATCACATCATTGTCGGGCAAGCTGGTCGAATCATCAGCAATGTTGCGAAAAACCTCGAACTGGTAGCCGTCATAGCGGTTGAGGCCATTTTCGGTTGCTACCCACAAAAAACCGAAATCATCGGTTTCCATGGATTTTACTAAGGCCCTACTTAGTCCATTTTGGGTAGTAAGTGAATGGAATCGAATGTTATACATATCGGGATATGCCGAAAGAGCATTCCCTATCACCAGTAAAAACAACCCAAGAATCGCGATCCGAAGCATGAATTTATTCACCATGTATTGCTGTTTTGTGCTTTGCCTCAACAACTCAAATAGAGCGTGTTGTCCATAGCTTTAATTCATCAAAAGTAGCGACAAACTGTTGAAATAACAAATAAAAATTACCTCTGATTGGATGTAACTGATTGAATGGTTTCAAAACCCATTCAACTTCATGGTAACGGTGGGGATGAGAAGTAAAAATCCAACCACAATGAGCAGAGCCACCAAAGGCCACACCCATTTCACCCATTTGTCGTAAGGAATGCGGGCCACGCCTAAAAC
>JADYZK010000248.1 GCA_020853175.1 Bacteroidales bacterium | reverse complement strand
GGAAGGCGGTCATTCAGAATACCGCGTGCTGCACCACCAAGATCGAACAGGATCGGAAATTCAACGTGCGCTCACCGAGCGGGTTTTCAACCATCCCAACATTGAAATACTTGAAAATCATTTTACGGTTGACATCATCACGCAACACCATTTGGGAAGAATAGTGAGACGTTCACACAGTGATATTCAATGTTTTGGAGCTTATGTGCTGAATCCTGAAACTGGAGTTATTGACACAGTATTGGCCAAAACAACCATGATTGCTACCGGCGGAGCAGGAAATGTATATCAAACCACCACCAACCCTACTATCGCCACAGGCGATGGCATTGCCATGCTTTACCGCGCCAAAGGTGTGGTGGACAATATGGAGTTTATCCAATTTCATCCTACCTCGCTTTTTAATCAAAAAGAAAAACCCAGTTTTCTCATCACCGAAGCTTTGAGGGGTGCTGGAGCGGTGCTTAAAGATGACAAAGGCAACGAGTTCATGCAAAAATATGACGTTAGAGGCTCGTTGGCTCCGCGTGATATTGTGGCCCGAGCCATTGACAATGAAATGAAACTCTCCGGAAAAGAACATGTCTTTTTAGATGCCCGTCACCTTCCGGAAAGAGAGATTTTAGACCATTTTCCAAGTATTTATGCCAAGTGCTTGAGCATCGGTATAAATATTATGAAAGAAATGATTCCCGTTGTGCCGGCAGCACATTATATCTGTGGCGGTATTAAAACCGATGCCAACGGCAAAACAAGTATCGAACAACTGTATGCCTCAGGCGAAGTGGCCTCCACCGGATTGCATGGAGCCAACAGATTGGCCTCCAACTCCTTGCTTGAGGCTTTGGTGTTTTCGCATCGCGCCAGCATAGCAGCCGTTGAACGCATTTCGCATGTTGATTTTGCCGAAAATATCCCCGACTGGAACGCCGAAGGAACCGTGCTCAACGAAGAAATGATTTTGATTACGCAATCGCGAAAAGAACTGCAATCCATCATGAGCAATTATGTGGGCATTGTGCGTTCCAACCTACGACTGAACAGAGCCGCCGACCGTTTAGAAATACTTTTCAGAGAAACGGAAGCATTGTACGACAAGTCGGTGCTTTCCGTTGACTTATGCGAACTGCGCAACATGATCAATGTGGCTTACCTGATCATCAAATTTGCCTCTCAACGGAAAGAAAGCATCGGGCTTCATTTTTCTATTGATTATGCCGAAAAACTAAAACAATAGAAAAGAGGCACAAAACGTTTGATAGAAGGTTTTCAATCTGTTTTTATTCCTTCACATGAGCAAAACAAGAAAATACCATTTAAAAATATGATCTTATGGCACTTATAAAGGAAATATTAGGCAAATCACCCCAACTTGGATCCAATTGCTTCGTAGCTGAAAATGCTACTATAGTAGGCGATGTGGTGATGGGGAACAATTGCAGCATCTGGTTCAACGCGGTGGTGCGCGGCGATGTGCATTACATTAAAATGGGCAATAACGTCAACATTCAAGACGGTTCAATCGTGCATTGCACCTACCAAAAAGCCCCTGTGAACATCGGCAACAACGTTTCTATCGCCCACCGGGCCATCATTCATGGTTGCACCATCGAAGACAATGTTTTAATTGGCATGGGAGCCATCATTATGGATGGTGCCGTAATCAAAAGCAACGCTATTGTTGCTGCCGGAGCCTTAGTAGCTAAAGACACTATTGTTGAATCGGGGAGTGTTTACGCAGGCGTTCCTGCTAAAAAAATCAAAGACCTCGATAAAAGCCTTTTTGAAGGAGAGGTGTTGCGCATTGCCAAATCTTATACCATGTATGCCAGCTGGCACGATCCCAATATCATTCCTTTGACAGAACTTTAAGAAAGCAATTGTATAGAAAAGACAAACGCAACCTAAATCATTGATTTGGTTGCGTTTTTTTGCTGTACGCGGGGTCATTTTTAAAAAACTCTGTTCATCTAACATCTATATTTTATGAAACTCGAAGAGGCCATACAACAAGTTCTGAATCAAAAAGGCGAACCGATGACGGTGGCCGAACTCACTGATGCCATCAATGCGCAACGACTTTGCACCCGCCATGATGGCTCAGCTGTGTGCGACTTCCAGGTGCACGGCCGCAGTTTTAACCGCACAGATTTGTTTGAACGGAAAGGGAATGTGGTGAAATTAAAGCAATAAATAGATTCTTATTGAATGATATTGATTGAGATAATCAAGAATAATTTACCGCTAACGCCACGTCATTATCTGCTGAAAGCATAAGTGATTGTGAGATTTTGATCCCCTATAAAAATAGTCAGACCATGTGGAAGTACTGGGAAAAAGATTTAATTTTAATGCAATAATGAAAAACCAAACAAAATGAACAGGACAATTTTTCTTTTATTTGGAGGATTGTTAGGGGCAACAATTTTAATGACGTCAGCCTGCAAAACCGAAAAAGACGGACCCATGCCGATCACAGACGTTTTTAACACTGGCACTTCCGAAAGAAATTTAATTGTTGTTATGAGTGATATGCACCTGGGTGCCGATCTGTCTTACGCCGAATGTAAGGAAAACCTTCCTGCTCTCGAAAAATTACTGAGACAGATAAAAACATCAAAAAATGTAAAAGAACTTGTTATTGCAGGTGATTTGCTGGACGAGTGGTTTGTGCCGGCCACGATAAATACGTATCTAGGAAAAGATCAGGCAGATTTTGTTCAACGCATTGCTGCAACCAACAAAGGGGTGTTTGAGGTATTAAACAACATCATTCAGGAAAAGAAAATTTTGCTGACTTATGTTCCCGGAAACCATGATTTAACCATTACAGAATCAAGTGTTGAGCTTATTCTTCCGGGGATAAACCAGGCTCGAGATCCTGAACTTGGTTTAGGCACTTATTCACCGGCCGGCTATCCTCAAATTGCAATCGAACACGGCCACCGCTACAATTTTTTCTGTGCTCCCGACCCGTTTTCAAACCAAGATATTGCTCCTGGAACGATAACTCCTCCGGGCTACTTTTTCACAAGAATAGCTGCGCTTCATGTAGCGCAGGATAATCCACCTGCGGGTGACACCATCCACGTAGTAACACCCAACAGTTCAGGAACTGAAAGCCAAAATTTGTTATTTGCCTATTATAAATTGTGGGAATGGGCAATCAATTATCTTAAGATAGAAAATAGATTTGATGAAGAAATCATCGTAACAAATATTGATGGATTCACCGGCTCTTACGCCGT
>JADYZK010000247.1 GCA_020853175.1 Bacteroidales bacterium | reverse complement strand
TCGTGGTAAGAAAGCCCGCATCAAAGAAGCAAGACGCTAATTCTTGCGCTTAAAAGCATTGTAAGTCCTGGTTTTTATCAATCAGGACTTTTTTTGTTGATGTGAAGAGGACTAAAAATGATTTGACACCTTAACTTTAAAAGCGATGAAAATTCTTATTCTATGCACCGCCAATTCATGTCGTAGTCAAATAGCAGCAGGTTTTTTAAAATCGTTTGCACCAAAGGCAGAAGTGTTTTCAGCAGGAACACATCCGGGGACTGAGGTTGACCCCATCGCTATTCGGGTGATGCGAGAAGATATGATTGATCTTTTGGACCAGCAACCCCGTAACGTATCAGACTTTTTAAGTGTTTCATTCGACCTCGTTATAACCGTTTGTGACAATGCCAAAGAGCAATGCCCTGTATTTTTAAGAGAGGTGAAGCAACAGCTGCACATTGGTTTTGAAGATCCGGCAGGCTTTAGAGGATCTGAAGAGGAACGCGTTGAGGCCTATCGAACTATTCGGGATGAAATCAAACAGCAGATGTTTATCTTGTTTAAACAATTGATTCATTGAAATTTCATCAGATTTGACAAAAAGTAAAACCCCAATAAACGTTCAGTTGTTGGGGTTTTTTATTTTATACGATCGCAGAGGTTTATCACTCTTTAGCGGTTCCTTTGTCAAATTTTGTGTTTTTCAGCCTGTAATTACCCTTTGATGCTGATCATACTGAGTTTTTCGTAATCGAGTATTTCAACATATTCTGAGTTGATTTCGATCAAACCATCTGCTTTAAACTTGGTAAGGATACGCGCGATGCTTTCGATGGACATGCCTGAGAGTTCGGCAAAATCTTTGCGTGAGAGGTGCAAAGGGAATTTTTGCGTTTTGTAAATCCTGTTGGCCAAACAAATCATCACATCAGCCAAGCGACCGTAGGTTTGTTTTTTTGTCAAGCAATAAAACCTTCCATTGATAATGGCACCTTGCTCGGCCAAAAGACTCACCATTTTTGAAGCAAAGGGTGCATTGCTGTTCAAAATCTTCTTGAATGCTACTATTTCGATTAAGCTCAATTTGCTGTCAATATAGGCTTGAACGGAGTGTTGAAAAACCGTATTACCTTCAAAAAGTGTTGAAAGGCCAATAATATTGACTGGTGCAAAAATTTGGAGGATCAGGTTGTCATTGCTGTATTCAAGAAAGCTTTTCACCAGACCTTCCTGAAGAATCATAATGTGAGAAGCAAAAGTACCCTGTTTACATATCATCTCACCCTTTTGGTAGTAAACATCCACCATCTGGTCTTTCATAAATTTCAGCTCATCAGCATGAAGCAAGTCAAGGCACTCCATCGTATTGCTTCCAATAGAACAACTGTTTCTGAGAACTTCAGGGCTTTTAATCATTATTTTTTAAGGTTATGAAGCAAAAATAGTAATAAATCAACAAAGGACTTGATATAGATCAAAAAAAAAGCCGTTTAGCTTCTTGTTGAGGCTTGATGAAGTTGGTGTGTCAAAACTAAAAAAATGTTAAATGTTGAAGTAGTTTTGCTGTGAACAAATTAACACAGTATGACGATGAAAAATACACTTGAGAAAATTGCTTCTTTCTTTGTAGTGATAGTCTTACCGGTTCTGGTTATTTATTTAACAATACATTTTGGACTGCATCGCAACGAGGCGCATAAGCCAGTGGTTTCATTAAAATCGGAAACGACTCCAAAAGTTAACCACGGTGAGTTTGAGATATTGCAACAAGCTTTTATAAACCCAAAAGACGTAACGGCGGCCTGCTTATCGTGTCACAACAAGCGCGACGATGAATTGATGCAAAGCACCCACTGGCTGTGGGAGCGCGAAGCCGATATCCCCGGCAGAGGCGTAGTGAAAATTGGAAAAATGAACATCCACAACAACTTTTGCACCGGAGCGCAAGGCAACAACGGCTCCTGCATGCGGTGCCACATTGGTTATGGTTGGGAAGATGAAACCTTCGACTTTAATGATGCCAACAACATTGATTGTTTGGTATGTCACGATAAAACCGATACCTATTTAAAACAAAAAGGAATGGCCGGTTGGCCTGCCACCGAAGCTACTGCAACGGCAGAATTTCCGGTGCCGGATTACAATTTGGTAGCTGCAAATGTGGGCTATCCCGACCGCGACAACTGTGGCGTTTGTCACTTTTATGGCGGCGGAGGAAACAACGTAAAACATGGCGACCTTGAAGAAGCCCTGTTCCACACCAATCGCAAAGTGGATGTTCACATGGGCGAAGATGGACCAAATATGGTATGCGTGGACTGCCACGAAGCCCCCAATCACAACATCAAAGGACGCTCCTACTCGGTAAGTGCTAACAATACCAACAGATTGCATTGCTACGAATGTCACACCGAAACACCTCATAATGATGCCATCCTGGATTACCATAACAATAAGATTGCTTGTCAAACCTGCCACATTCCTGTGTATGCCAAAGTGAACGCCACCACATTGTATTGGGATTGGTCCACAGCCGGCAGGCGTGATGAGAATGGAAACCCTATTAAAGAATATGATGCCGACCACAATTACAGCTACCTGAGCATTAAAGGTCATTTTGTGTTCGACAACATGGTAACCCCCGAATATTACTGGTTCAATGGCACGGTAGATCATGTTTTAAACGATGATACCATTAACGAATCACCTGTTCAAATCAACAGACTGTTTGGTAGTTATGCTGATACCAATGCAAAAATTTGGCCTGTAAAAGTGCATCGCGGCAAGCAAGCTTTCGATCCGATTAACAAACAACTGCTTTCGGTAAAACTTTTTGCCCATGAAAAAGGCCAAGGTGCTTTTTGGGAAGACCTCGAGTGGGAAGAAGCCATCAAACAAGGCATGGAATACAATAAAAGAAATTGGAGTGGTGAATATGATTTTATTGAAACTGAGGTCTATTGGCCGCTCAACCACATGGTGTCGGTTAAAGAAGAAACCCTGAGCTGCAAAGACTGTCACATCAGAGAAAAAGGCCGACTTGAAAACCTCAACGATTTCTACCTGCCTGGAAGAGATTACAATAAATTGCTTGATTTCAGCGGCTTTGCTATCATTATCTTTTCGCTCATTGGTGTAATCGTTCACGCTGTGCTCCGTATTTTATAATCAAAAAACCGAAACCATCATGGAATATAAGAAACAATACCTCTACAGTAAATTTGAAAGATTTTGGCATTGGACCCAAATGCTTCTCGTGCTGTTGTTAACGCTCACCGGATTTGAAATTCATGGCAACTACCATATTTTCGGATTTGAAAACTCCGTTCGTTTGCACAACGCATCAGCTTGGTCGTTCATGGGACTGGCTTTGGTATCCATTTTTTGGATGCTTGTTTCAAGGCAATACCTCAACTTTATCCCTACCCGAAAAAAGCTGAAAGAACAAATTCAATATTACACCTCCGGCATCTTTAAAGGAATGCCGCATCCTACCCATAAGACCCTTTACAATAAGCTCAATCCATTACAACGCATCACTTACGCCGGATTGCTTATTTTAATTTTCCCGGTTCAAATCATCACAGGTTTGGCTTATATGTACTATCACTATCCGCAAAACCCCATTGATGCCAGCGGCTTAACCCTTGCTGTGTATGCCCACACCATCGGCGCATTTATGGTGATTGCCTTTGTTATCGTGCATGTGTACATGACCACGACCGGCTATAGCGTTTCGGCCAATGTGAAGGCCATGATTTCGGGTTATGAAAAAGAACCTGAAACTGAAAACGCAACAGAAACCATCAAAGAAAACCACAATAATTAAAGAAAGAAGACCCATGAAAAACATTGTTATTGCATTTATGAGCCTTTTGCTGCTGGCTTCATGCAGCAAACACCAAGAATACCAATCTGTTGACGAGATGGTGGACAACGCCTTGAAAACCGTTCAATTGATCACTGCCGAAGAATTACATACCTTAATGAATGGCGACGGCGAAGAAGTTTACACCTTAATAGATGTACGCCAAGAAATTGAACATTATTATGGCTTTATTCCCGGATCGGTGAATGTTGCCCGCGGAAGTCTCGAATTTAACATCAACGATGAAGCCTATTGGGAACATGTAGGATTGTACATGCCCCTGAAAGACGAAAAAATTATCGTGTATTGCAAAAAAGGCCAACGTGGGATTCTTGCCGCCGAAACACTCACCAAACTGGGCTACACCAAAGTGTATGCTTTAGAAGGCGGTTGGAAAAAATGGGAAATCACCTACCCCGATCTTTTTGACAAAGACCTGAGCAAATTAGGAGGAAATTCAAGTGCCCCTGCATCAAGCGGAGGCTGTTAATAAATAGAAGTTTAATCATTACCCACAAATTAATTTTCAACCCATGAAAAAATTATCATTTTATTTTATCGCGCTCTTTTTGTTACCAACATTGGTACTCACAAGCTGCAAAAAAGACAACGAAGAAACCTTTGATGCACAAAAAGAACTCACCACCCACCTCGTGGCCCAAAACCTCGACCTCAACACCATTCTGGATGGTTTTGTAATGGCAGCTCC
>JADYZK010000246.1 GCA_020853175.1 Bacteroidales bacterium | reverse complement strand
CGGAAGAGGCAAAAGCACCCAAAGCGCCGTTCATGCTTCCTTCGATGTGGTGGATGGTGCCGTCTTCGAGATAGCTGATGAGCGGTTTGTGGCAATCGAAAGAAGCCGAGGGAGCCCATACCAAATTTTTGATTCCCAAGGAATGGGCAATATCAAAAATTTGTTGCGCAATCAAGTCGCCGTTTCTAAAATGATGGTGCGTTGAAATGACCATACCATCACGCAAACCGGCTTTTTGTAAGGCTGTTTTGAGATCGGCTACCGATTTATTTCCATCAGCGGGATAGTCGGTACAAGAAACAATGGGCGGTCCATAGCGATGGCCCGAAGGCTTGTGTTTTCCAACGCCTTTGTAAGGCACTTGTGCTTCACCGTTGACCTGATCCGGTACCATGCGACCGGCGGCATTTTTTATCCAGACTGTCATTTCAATTTTCCTTTCTTTCGGGATTAAACAAACCGCGCGCTTGTGCAGCAGCCAGCAGGTTTTTGGCCCTTTTTACTACCGGCATGTCAATCATTTTGGTACCCAATGCCACTACTCCAAGACCTTTAGCCTTGGCTTGCTTGTAAGCTTCAACAATAGCATCGGCCTGTGTGATTTGATCTGAAGTGGGAGCATATCCTTCATGAATCCAACGAATTTGTCGGGGGTGAATGCATCCCATGCCATCAAAACCAAGCTGTTTCGATTGTTGAATGTATGCTTTCAGGCCTTCGGTATCCATCACATCGCTATAAACCGAATCGGAGGTTTGCAGGCCGGCAGCACGGCAAGCGTTCACCACGGCAGAGCGGGCATAAAGCGATTCTATTCCTTCTGCACTGCGTTGGGTTCCAATATCGGCGGTGTAATCCTCAACGCCAATGGCCATCCCCACAATATTGGAAGCTTCGGTGGCAATTTCAAAAGCGTTGATTACGCCTAAAGCGCTTTCAATAATAGGAATCAGCCAAATATCGTTGTTGATGCCGTGACTTGATTTCAGTTCGTTGATGTGGTGATTGGCCACAGTAATTTGCATTCCCCGCTCGCACTTGGGAAGCAAAATGAGGTTGGGATTTTCAGGAATGACGACTGCCAAATCGTCCAAAGCCAGCGGATAAGGGTTGATTCTGACCATCCGTTCGGCACCAAAGAAATCGAGATGACGCAACGCATTTCTAACAAGATAACGGGCTTCCATTTTCTTTTCGGGAGCCACCGAATCTTCGAGGTCGAGGATGATGCCGTCAGGGCGATGGATGCCGGCGTTCAGCATCAGCGAAGGCGTGTTTCCTGGCAGATAGAGCCTTGAAACGCGGAGTCTTTCTTTTTCTGCTCGAGGAACTAATGATTGTTTTATTGGAAGTAGAAAAGGCGCATCAACCGGAAATAATATCTTTATTGCAGCCTCAATGCGGGCTGCCATTACAAAGTCAAGTGCTCCGTTGTCATTGATGGTCAGTCTCACCCCGTTAAGGGAGTAAAATGACAACATAGCATGAGCAAGTGCTCTGATGCTACGACCAAAAAGCTGCTCTACTTTGCTGTTAACAATCAAATCAACAGTGCTACTGTCGGTTTTTTCGAGGATCACCTCACAGTCCGACTTGCTGTTCTTGTTTCCAGTGATGGCAATGGTTTCCATAAAAAATGTTCTATTGCGTTAAAGCCCAAACGGGCAAACTGCGGTCGTGTCCAAACACATATCCGATCAACAGATAGAGTACTAAAGGTAGAAAAATAAGTGTAATTAGCTTCAGGCCGATACCTGCTCTCGCCATTTCAGGAGCTGAAATTCTGTTGCTTCCAAAGATCACGGTGTTGGGTCCTGTACCGGCCGGCATGATAAACACAAAAGAGCTGGCAAAAGTGGCAGGAACCATCAGCAGCAACGGATTGATGTTGCCGGCTACCGAAAGACTTGCCAGCACAGGCAAAAAGATGTTGGCAGTGGCCGTGTTGGAATTGATTTCAGTAAAGAAAAGAATGACTGCTACCACTATAAATATGACTACAAAAGTAGGATAACTGCTGATGAAAGCCAGCTGACCTCCAATCCATGAGGCAAGACCTGTAACTTTGAAACCTGAAGCCATGGCATAGCCGCCACCAACGATCACGCCCACACCCCAAGGGATTTTTGCAGCTGTTTTCCAGTTGAGCAAACGTCCTCCTTTTCCGTCGGAGACCATAAAAAGCAACATAGCGGCGGTCATGCCGACGGTGCTGTCGTGGGCAAAACCTTCGAGGCCCAACAAGCTTGCCCATCCGTGAAGTACAAAAGTGTCAATCATTAGGTTTTCTCTAAAAACCCAACCCAGCGAAGCAAAAACAAAAATCATCAACACCCTGAACTCGCCTTTCGACATGCGTCCAAGCTGATCTAATTCCATCTGCATCATCTCTTTGCTTCCAGGAAGACTGTCTTTCACTTTATAAAAACGCACGAGATAAAACCAAACCAGCGGCAAAAAAAGTACTACCAGCGGCAGACCTATTTTTAGCCAGGTAAAGAAACCTACTCCGGGTGCATTTGGAAACATTCGGGCAAAGATTCCGGTAAAAATCATATTGGTGGGCGAGCCAATGAGTGTTGCCGTGCCGCCTATACTTGCCGAATAAGCAATGCCAAGCATCATTACCGCTGCAAACGAACTGCTTTTTCCGGTGAGTGATTCTTCTTTCAGGATGAGGGCCATCCCAATAGGCAACATGAGCAGGGCTGCGGTAACGTTGGCAATCCACATGGATAAAAAGGCAGTGGCCAGCATCATGCTAAGTAATAGCACCGGACGGCTTGTTCCTAAAGTGGTGATGATGATAAGGGCAATGCGTTTGTGGAGGTTTTGTGCTTCGATGGCCATGGCGAGAAAGAAGCCCGAAATCATCATTAAAACAAAATCATGACCATAGTTGATGGCTGTTTCGCCCGAAGGCATGATTCCTAAAAGCGGATAGAGCACCATCGGTAAAAATGCCGTGGCATACACCGGAATGGCTTCCGTCATCCACCACAAGGCCATCAAAAGCGTGACTAAGCCCACGTTGCGGGCTTCGGGACTCATTCCTGTGGGCACAGGCAGCAGCATTCCTAAAAAAAGCAACGCCAGCCCACCGATCATTCCAATGGTTTTAGTATTTTTCATCATCAATTTTTGGAGGAAGTTGCTATTGCAACGGATTCATTTCAATACGTTTCTGTTGGTGATGCCGTTAGAAGGGAGAGGGATTTCAATTTCTTTTCTTTTGGTTTTGGCCAGTGGTAGAAAAGAAAAAATAAAAGATTTCATGCGATGAGAAAGAAGAGGATGCCATAAATACACGACATTCCTCCTCTTTCTATCACACATTCACTAACCTTCCCTCACAACCGAATCGCTGAGTTGCAAGAGAACGTTGGTTGCTATTCTTCGTAATAGGTATAGCTGTACACTTCTTGCCAATCGGCGCCGGCTCTTGTCATGGTAGCTACCCTGTTTTTAGCATCAAAAGTGTAGGTAATAGTGGTAGTGCGGGTATTTGTTTCGTCACCCGGCTCCCAATATTTCAAGAAATCAACCAATTTGGTGCTGGGTTTTCCAAACAGATTGCCGATTGTTTTCCAGTTGGAATCAACGGCATTGGCTTGGTGCAGCTCCGATTTGTTGTCGCCAGAGGTGTAGGTAAACGTTTTGATTCTGTTGGCCACGCCTTCGTCATTGTAGCGGGTGTGCTTCATTACGTTGTTAGAGGTAATTTCCACATCATATTTTTTGTGGTCGGCACCATCCCAATGTTCAACGATTCCGGTAAGGTAACCATCGGCATTGTAAGTGTAAGCAGCCCATTCAGTTTCGCCCCACATTTCTTTGGTTACCATGCCTTGTGCATTCACTTCGTAAACGGTAGGGTTACCTTCTTTGGTGATGGTAAGCTTTCCGGCTACGCTGTAATCGTACTTGATGGTGTCCATGGCTTCACCTTCCCAGGTGTTGTAGATTTTCGACACTTTTTTGTCGTTGTAAACAAACTCATAGCCTTCGGTGCCATCGCCATAGTTGACGGAGAGGGTCTTAATTTTTGAGGCTTCAACAACAACAGGTTTGTCATCGTCGTCGTCTTTTGAACATGAGGTAAAACCGGCTGAAAGGATAGCAGCCAAAATCATAAAACTGAAAAACTTTTTCATAAGATATTGAATTAAGGTTAGAAAAATGATTAAAAAAATTAATTGTTACCTGCGAGAATAATCAGGGCCAAGCCCGAAATGAAAAGTAAAAACATGAATAAAAGGAGCATATTTACTGTCTTTGAAGCTCCTTTAAACTCTTTCCAGATGAAAACGCCCCAAAGTGCGGCTACCATTGTTGCGCCTTGTCCCAAAGCATAAGAAATGGCGGCACCGGCTTTTCCTGTGGCGAGGTAGCTGAGTGAAGTTCCTAAAGCCCAAATTAATCCGCCTAAAATTCCAACGGCATGAGTAGAGAGCTTCCCTCGAAAATAATCTTTGTAGCTGACCGGCAGTCCGGCAAAGGGTTTCTTCATCACAAAAGTGTTGAAGAAGAAGTTACTGAACAACATACCAAGAGCGAAAATGAACACCGCTGTATAAGGTGTGGCCATACCCGGTGTTGGCGACTCGAAGTTTTCGAGGTCAACAGCAGCAGCCACAAAGCGGTAAAAGAACGACATCAGAAAACCGGCAGCAAGCGCAATCCATAAACCTTTACGCGCCAGCGCTTTATCACCTGATTGGGTCATTTTATTGTAGGCCATTCCGTTCAGTATCAGCGCTACTGTGATGAGAGCCACACCGCCAAAAAGGGTAACAGGATCGCCCGCCGGAGCACCAATATAATTGATAATTACCCCCAGCACCAAGGCCAGACCCACACCAACAGGAAAAGCTACTGCCATACCGGCCAAAGAAATGGAAGCCGAAAGCAGAATGTTGGAAGCATTAAAGATAATTCCTCCCAAGAAGGCACTTCCAAAGCTGAAGGCACTCACCTGCATCAGGTCGGGAATAAAGCTCCTTCCCTCGCTGCCGCTGCTTCCAACCGTTAAGCCCATCAATATGGAAAAGAGCAAGACACCAATGACATAATCCCAATAAAACAACTCGTAGCGCCAGGTTTTGGCAGCCAGTTTTTGGGTGTTGCCCCACGATCCCCAACACAACATGGTGATGAAGGTGAAGCCCACTGCTAATGAATAACTACTTACGATGTACATAATAAACGGGTATTTAATGTTACAAAAACTATCTATGAAATCTGTTGATGGTATAAGTGAGCACTTCCGGCAAATAGGGTGAAAACGACGTCAATCCACCCTTTGAGGGAACATAGCGGAACTCGTGTTGAATCTTTTTTTCGCGTAGCAGCACATGTAAAAAGCTATTACCTTCAATGGATTCACCGCTGTTGGGAGCCAGCTGAAAGATGCGGGTTTCATGGCTTGAAAAAATGCCTTCAACATTTTGCTTCAATAAATCATCTTTGGTAAAAGTGGCATCGAGCAAAATCAATGTGCTGAACTTTAAACTTTTACAAGCTTCAATAGTGTTCAGTGCCTCCTTTTGATAGGCTGCAATGGCCCTCATGCGGTGACCTTCGCGGATGCGCCATTCCTTTTCTAAAGCAGGAATGAGTGTCTCAAGTTGGCTGAAACTCCCTTGCGGAAGAAAGACCAAAATGACAGGTGCCACTTCGTTTTCAT
>JADYZK010000245.1 GCA_020853175.1 Bacteroidales bacterium | reverse complement strand
CTTCGGCCAGCAACGACCTTCGCTTAGGTGGCAACGAAGCTCCTCCGGCCATCATTTCGGCCTTTATTGGCGATCAACTCACCCGAACCCTTGATGAAATTGAACAGATTTCAAATGCCAGCAATCTAACCAACGGCGACAGAAAAAAAACACATATCAATATTCCGAAGATCCCTGAGATTTTGTTGGACAATACCGACCGAAACCGCACTTCTCCCTTTGCCTTCACCGGAAATAAATTTGAGTTTAGAGCGGTAGGATCAACTGCCAACTCGGCCAAACCAATGACGGTTCTTAATACCATTGTGGCTGATCAATTGGCCGAGTTCTATCAAGAAGTAACATCACTTATCGAAGCTGGAACCGACAAAGAAGCTGCCATTTTTGCTATCGTTAAAAAATATATCAAAGAATCGAAAGCCATTCGTTTTGAGGGCAACAGCTATAGCAGCGAGTGGAAAGAAGAAGCTGCAAAACGCGGTCTTTCCAATCATGCCAACACGCCTGATGCCATCAAGGCATATATTTCAGAACAGTCAATAGCTCTTTTTGAAAGACAAAATGTACTTTCCAGACGCGAGCTTGAAGCCCGTTATGAAATCAAACTGGATAAATATGTACGGAAATTACAAATTGAATCGCGTCTTATTGGCGATTTGTCGGTGAATCATATCATTCCAACGGCCATCAAATATCAAAATACCCTCATCGAAAATGCCAGGGGGTTGAAAGATGTGCTCGACACTAAAACGTACATGAAACTGAGCCGCACACAAATTCAAACCATTAAAGAAATTTCGGAGCATATCAACGAAATTCGTCAGTTTGTTGAGGAAATGACCAACGAGCGCCGAGATGCCAACAAAAATGACAGCGAACCTGACAAAGCAAACGCTTATTGCTACAAGGTGAAACCTTATTTTGATAAAATTCGTTACCATGTTGACAAACTGGAACTTTTGGTTGACGATCAATTGTGGCCTTTGGTAAAATACAGAGAGTTGCTTTTTATTAAATAGTCTATTTATATACCGTTATATATTAACAGATTACGTTTCATATACTGCCTTTCAGAGATAAAAATGGAAGGCAGTATTCTTTTTTATTCTATTGATAAGTGAAAAATGAAATCATGTTTTGTCCTCTTATCAGCTGTTTTTTTCTATTTTTGATACAAATTCTGTCAAAATGAACACTAAACTGCACTCGCATTTCATTACTTTCTGCCTCTGCCTATCAACAGGATTGCTGCCGTTGGTTACTTCGGGCCAGATTTTCGTTACTCCTGTCCAAAACAATACCGCTTCAGAGGCACCCGGCTTTTACTATGCCTTGCCTCAAAATGTGGTAAAGCTGGATTTTGTGATCGAAAAAACCGAAAAAGTAAAAGGACCATACAGTGAGTTTGCTGAAAATACTATTGGTGTTCAAGACTTTATAACAAAAGATGAAACACATTTTCGGGTAATGGACATCATTATGACCATTGAAGCAGAACCCGATCCCGCAGCTTGGTTTTTTGTGGAGTTTGATGAAAGAGGTTCTAAAGATGCCAGAAGTCTGATTTTCGACCTTCAAGAAAATGGAATCATTTTGAGTGCCGATGAAGCTCCCTTGGCTAAAAAATTGACCCGCGACCTCACCGAAACAACCATAGTAAATGCAGGAAACGAAAAGCGGTTTCACTATTTTGCCGAGCGAAACCTCTATCAGCGCGTGGATACGATTGTTCGGAAAATTACCATTGACACCACAGTAATTCGACGTAATATCTTACAATCGGCTTGGGTGGATCGCAATCCTGAACAAAAAGCTCGGGCTGCAGCCGACATGATTCACAAAATTCGCGACAGTCGTTTTAACCTCATCTCCGGCTTTCAAGAAATCAACTACGGAACGAGTATCATGTATATGGACAACCAACTACAACAACTTGAACAAGAATACCTTGCATTGTTCTTAGGTAAAGAAATAAAGCATTTATTTACCCAGTCAGTTTATTTTGTTCCCAAACCCGATCAAAAAGAGAGTTCTGTTGTTGCAGGATTTTCTGAAACTTTAGGTCTTACAGAAGGCACTGCCAAAGCCAATCAAGTTGAACTTACTATTGACAACAGCATCCAGGAAACTTTCGTTAAATCGGGCAATGGCAAAGGAAAAGTAACCAATGGCGTTTATTACAGAATTCCACAAAACGCCATGCTAACCCTGACTTATCAAGGAAAAGTTTATTATAAACAACGCAAAGCGATCAGCCAACTCGGAACCATTGCCGTGGCTCCGGTAAGCAAAACACGATTGCAATTTAGTCCCGAAACGGGAATGGTTACCACCATTAAAAGAGAGTAGTTTTTATACGATAGCTTCTCGCACACGCACAAGTTTTTCTAACAATTCCTCTGCTTTATCCATAGGCAACATATTGGCGCCATCTGATTTAGCAATAGACGGATTGGGGTGTGTCTCCATAAAAATACCATCAGCTCCAGAAGCAATGGCCGCTTTGGCAATCAAACCAATCAAGGCCGGTTGACCTCCTGTTACCCCTGAGGCCTGATTGGGCTGTTGAAGCGAATGGGTCACATCCACAATCACCGGAACACCAATCTGTTGCATGAAAACCACGTTTCGAAAATCAACCACCAAATCGCCATAACCGAAAGAATTACCCCTTTCGGTAAGCATCACGTTTTTGTTTCCTACCGAAAGAACTTTATCCACCGCAAACTGCATAGCAGCACCTGACAGAAACTGTCCTTTTTTTATGTTGACCACCTTTCCTGTTTGTGCTGCAGCAAGAAGTAACTCTGTTTGGCGACACAAAAAAGCCGGTATTTGCAATACATCCACGTATTCAGCGGCCAATGCAGCTTCGTGAATATCGTGAATATCGGTAACCACCGGAATGGCGTATTTCTTTCTTATCTCACCCAAAATGCGCAAGGCCTTCTCATCGCCGATGCCCATAAAAGAATCGAGACGTGAACGGTTTGCTTTTTTATATGATGCCTTAAATATCAGTGGAAGTTCAAATTTTTTTGCCAAGCCGATAAGGTATTCTGCAATTTCAAAAGGCATTTCTTCATTTTCGATAACACAAGGACCAGCCATTAAAAAAAAGCGATCGTGCCTCATCGAAGGAAACAGTGTAGGATTCATGGGTTAGATTTTGAAATATTTTTTTGATAAACCATTAATTTCTGTCGAGCTACAAACTAGTGGTGGTGAGGGTGATAAGGCCAGCTCAATCATAGCAGCTGCCACTTCTTTCCCTTGAATCGGTGCATATTTTTTTAAAGTGCCAACGAGCATCCACGAAAAAAGTTTCATCAACACAGTAGCTGCTTTCTCACCAAAGCGATATTCATGACGGTCGCCCAACAATAAACTTGGGCGGACAAAACTCACCATTTCAACTCCTGAATGGGTCACCGCATGTTCCATTTGACCTTTGGTTTTTAAATAAAAATTAGATGATTTTGCATCTGCACCAATGCTTGAAACTACCACCATACGTGAAATACGATTTTGGGCGGCAAGGCGTGCAATGGAAGTGGGCAGTTCAAAATCAACAAAAGCAAACTTTTCTTGGCTTCCTGCTTTGCCAATGGTTGTGCCTAAACAACAAAAAACGACTTCTCCCTCAAGTTTTTTGATTTCTGTTTCAAGATGGGTAAAGCTAATCACGGCTTGTTGCAATTTCGGATGGTCGGTGTCCATCTTACGTCGTGTAAAACTTTGAACTCTGGTGACGGCTGGGTCATTCAATAATAAATCCAACAATTGTTCGCCTACAAGACCGGTAGCACCGAATATGATCGCTTTCATGGTAAAATGTTTTAATCAGAGGTACAAAGTTAGCAAAATGCAACGTTAATCAGTGGTTTTGGGTATTCTCTTCATGCTCACGAGATAAACCCCTGCGAAAATAAGAAAAGCAGGCAGAAGCATCGTCCAAACCGGCTGATCCTTTCCTAACAAAACCGCCACAACCGTGGTAAAAAAGGGCTGCATATAGATAAAAACCGCGTTGGTTGTTGGACTAATTTTCTTGAGTGAATAATTGTTGAGATAGTAGGCCAAAACTGTTGTAAACAAAACCACATAAGCAATCGAAATCCAGACTGACAAAGGAATTGTTTGCCATTGAGCTTCACGTGCAACCTGAAAAGTAACCGGAAGCACGCTGATATTTCCGAATAGAAACACCCACTTCATCACAGTGATGGGGTGGTATTTTACCATCACAGGTCGAACCAAAACAAGGTAAAGGGCATAAGAGCTGGCATTGACGACCACCAGTAAATTTCCCAATGAGGTGGATGAAGATAAGTTAATCTGACCTTCTTTAAGGATCAACAGCGCCGCACCTGCTGTACCCATCGCTATGCCAACCATACGAAGCGGATTCAGTTTTTCGCCTCGGATAGCACGACTAAAAAGCATCACCGCAATGGGGACACAAACCATTATAATGCTTGCATTGATAGGTGTGGTAAGGTTCAAACCTTCAAAGAAAAAAATTTGGTTGATGGCTACGCCAAAAACGGAGGCCAAAGCCAAAATGAGCAAGTCTTTGGTGTTTGGCTTTTCTTTAGGGGTAAACATCGAAACCAGCCAAAAAACCAAGGTAGCTCCAACCACACGCAACAAAATGATGGCTCGTGGTTGCAAAAAATCAGGCATTATTCCTTTTGCAACAACAAAATTAAGTCCGTAAATGAGGTTAGCTCCTATAGCCGCAACCAGGGCAGGGGTCCTTGATTTCAAGAAAGAAGATCCATTAGAATGGCAAATCGTCTTCCAAAGTTTCCATCGGTGGCGTTTCCTGAGCAGCAGCAGCAGAGTGGGGGACATTAGTATTCTGGTTAGGGACGGAAGGCTGGCTTTCGCGATCGAAACGCCAAACTTTTACATCCGTGAACCATTTTGAATTGTACTCCCGCGACTCAATATTGATGGAGGCTTTAATTCTTTCGCCTGTCGCAAAGCCTTTGGCCTCATCAGCACGCTCGCCCCAACACATCAAACACACTTTTTTGGGATACTGTTCTTCGGTCTCAATAATGAGTTCTTGTTTCACCCAAGTGCCATTACGGCCTTCGCCAGTAGCCATTTGGCCCAGCTGAAATACTTTACCTGTAATTTCTAAATTCATAGTATTTTGTGTTAAAATTATCTTTTTCTGCTTAACTGATCGTTGTCTTGCAAAAGTATGAATTTTCGACTTTCTTTCAACAATTTTCGCTTCTGTGCGTTATTAATCCAAAAGGAAATAAAAATGCGTAAAAGTATAATCGTTCTAATATCCATGATTATGATCAGTACTACAGGTATAGCCGGAGAAAAAAAACAAGAAGTGATAACCCTTGGAGCTGGATGTTTTTGGTGCACAGAAGCTGTTTTTCAACGGGTTGAAGGAGTAATTAAAGTTGAATCTGGCTATTCAGGCGGAGGAATCGCTAACCCAACTTACAGAGAGGTAACATCTGGTTTAACGGGTCACGCCGAAGTGTTGCATGTTACTTTTGATCCTGAAAAAATTTCATTGGTCAAAATTCTTGAAATATTTTGGAAAACCCATGACCCCACAACACTCAACAGACAGGGAGCTGATGTAGGAACTCAATATCGTTCTGCAATTTTCTATCACAATGAACAGCAGCGTGTTATAGCAAGTCAACTGAAACATCAGTTGAATGACCAGAAAATATGGGATGCGCCTATTGTGACTGAAATTACTGCCTTTAAAGCCTTTTACAAAGCTGAGGATTATCACCAAAACTATTACAACCAAAATCAAAATCAGGGCTATTGTCAGTTTGTGATTGTACCCAAGTTGAAAAAATTCGAGAAGCTTTTTAGTGATTTTATCGTCAAGTAATTGATAGTTTAAGCAAAAAAGCCGTACATCATGCGTCCAATCATGAAGTAGATAAACAGTCCTATGATGTCGTTGGCGGTTGTGATAAAAGGTCCAGTAGCTAAGGCAGGATCTATTTTAAAGCGATTCAATATCATTGGCACGAAAGAACCGAATACCGATGCAAACATAATTACTGTGAGCAACGATATGGCCAAAGTGATGCTTAAAGCCATGGTGGGCGTAAACAACAAACTGTAAATCAGCAATAAAAGTGAGCACACCAAGCCATTGATAAGACCAACTTGAAGTTCCTTAAGCAGCCGACTTAAAATAGAACCATTCATGCTGTTATTGGCCAAAGCCTGCACTACAAGCGCAGAAGATTGTACGCCAACATTTCCACCCATTGCCGCAATCAATGGCATAAAAAAGGCCATTTGGGGATAGATACTTATGGTATTTTCATGCACAGAAAGTATTCGAGATCCAATAATTCCGCCAAACAATGCTATAATCAGCCATAGCATTCGTCCGCGTGTCATCACCCACACACGATCAGTGGGTTCAATATCATGACTGATCCCCGACATCAATTGGTAATCCTTATCTGCCTCATCCTTAATGTAATCCACTACATCATCAATGGTAATCCTACCTATTAATCGGTTCATTTCGTCCACCACAGGCAGCACCACAAGGTCATACTTTTTCATGATTTGAGCCACTTCTTCAGCAGTGGAGTAGGCCTTGATGGAAATCACATCAGGTGAATAGAGGGTAGAGATAGCGTCGCGGGGCGAAGCGATCAACAAACTTTTCAGCGACAATATGCCTTTAAGTACGTTATTGTCATCCACCACATAAACTGAGTAAACATGCTCAACCTCAAATGCTTGTGACCGCATTTCACGAATGCACGTCACCACAAGCCATGTTTCGTTCACTTTTATGAGCTCCTTGGCCATCAATCCGCCAGCAGTATCAACATCGTAGTTGAGCAAATCAACAATGTCCTGGGCTTGCTGTTTATCGGTGATATACGAAATAACGTCATTCCGCAATGCACCCGACATTTCGCCAATAATGTCAACGGCATCATCCGAGTCGAGGTGGTCAATAATTTCTTTAGCAATTTCTTCCGACGAAAGCGTATCCAACAGCTTATCACGAACCTCGTCTTCAAGTTCAATCAGCACCGAAGCAGCTTCTTCTTTAGGCAGCAAATTCAACAAATATTGCGCTTCATCCGTATCCAAGTAGTTGATAAGTTCCGCGATGTCAGGTGGATACAAATCATTCATCATGGCGATGAGTGCAACAGAATCATGTTGCTCAATCGCTTTAGAAATGTCGTTAGAAGATAAGGGATCGAGAGGCAGAATCATGAGTGTATTTTTAGGATGTACGAAGGTAGTGAAATAATTATAAATGTAAAGCCTGTAAGATTGACATTGAGGATAAGTAATTTAAGACCAGTACTATGATCTAAATTTTGTAAAACAAATATAACAGATAATTTATATTATGTTAAATTGAAATGTTAAACTTACCCAAATGCTTCGATTGATTTGACTTCATCTGACCCCACTTCTATTTTAACCTATCGCAAAAAAAACAGCTTCCCTCTTTTGAGGAAAGCTGTTTTGAGCTTTGTCGAAAAACATTCTGTTATTCGTTCATTTTTTTGAGTTTATCGTCCATTTTAAAACGAATGTAAATGGATTTAAGAACTTGAATAGTTTCTTGGTTATCGGGTTGCAACTCATAAGCTTTTTCCAAATGAGGCAATGCTTTTCGGATAATTACATTGGCATCTTCTGTAATTTTTTCATACGCTTTGGTCTCCGATAAAGGTAAATCGTTCGCTTTTACTTGCAGTTTATTTGACTCGTTGATGTACAAAGCGCCTAAGTTATAGACAGCGTCGTAGTATTCAGGATTGAGCGACAGGGCTTTTTCGTAATAATCAATGGCCACATTCATGTCGTACATATCGGCATTTGCTTCGTCGCCGTAGATGGTTCCAAGCACAAAAAAGATGGAATAATTCGTAGAATCTTGAACCACCAATTCTTTCAAGTCGTCAACAACTTTAGCACCCTGACCCATTGCGAGATAGGCATTAATTTCTTCAAGCATCAAGCCTGAATCGTTGGGATATAACTTCCGTCCTTTGTTAAGAGCCAGCAGCATTTCGTCGGTTTGTTGTAAGCCGCGATATGAAGCTGCCAAACTGCGATAAACATCGGGTTCATTAAAACCTAAGTCAAGCAATTGATTGTAATAACCGATTGCATCATTAAATTTTTCACCGCGAAGTGAGGCCAATCCGGCATTCAGCAATGCCAAAGTGTCCACTTTGTTGTTCATCTTAGCTACATCAAATGCTTTTTTGAAGTCTAAGGTTGCTTGCTCAAAATTTTGGCTGTTGAAAGCCTCAACTCCTATCGCAAAATATTGTTGTCCAATGGCATCAATGCGTGGCTTAATGTCGTCGCCTTGTTTTGCCTTGTCTTCAGGATCGAGTTCAAGTGTTTTTTTGAAAGATTCCAAACTTTTTTCAAGCGCTAAAGTGTCTAAGTTGGAGAATTCTTCTGAAAAAACAATGTTCAAATAAATAATCCCACGGTACATCCAAGTTTTTGGATCGTTCATGGTTTTTTCATTTTGAGCAGCTTTGTCAATCGCTTCACGGGCCTTGTCGTACTGGCCATTTTTGTTGTACATGAAAGCGTTGGTTCTTTCTTTGGTTTGGCTCATCAGCGTTGAAGCTGAAATGATGAGGGCCAACATAATGATAACTTTTTTCATACCTTTCTTTTTAGTATTGATTGTAATGGTGATACATTTATTATGCCAAGTTTGGATTAATCATTGTTTTGGGGTGTTGACGTTTCATCATCAGCCGTGGTTTCATCTGTTATTTCAACATCGGCATCCATGATTTCGTCTATTTCTTCCTCTTCTTCAATGGATACTTTTGCTACGGCTGCAATTTCATCATTGGCTCTGAGGTTAATCAAACGAACGCCTTGAGTGGCTCTGCCCATCACGCGTAAACTTTCGACACCAATGCGAATAATGATACCCGATTTGTTGATAATCATCAAATCATCACTGTCACTGACCTCTTTAATGGCGATTAGTTCACCTGTTTTGTCGGTAACATTCAGCGTTTTAACTCCTTTACCTCCCCTATTTGTGATGCGGTAATCATTCAGGTCAGAACGTTTTCCGTAACCTTTTTCAGAAACCACGAGAATGTTAGAATCAATATTTTCAACGCAAATCATTCCAACAACTTCATCTTTTTCATTTGCTAAAGTGATTCCTCTTACACCTGAAGCATTTCTGCCCATGGGGCGGACGGTACTTTCATTAAAGCGGATGGCACGTCCAGAACGCAAAGCCATAATCACTTCATTGTTTCCGTTGGTAAGACGGGCTTCGAGCAGCACATCGCCTTCGCGGACAGTTATCGCGTTTATGCCATTTTGACGTGGTCTGGAATAGGCTTCTAAACTTGTTTTTTTGATGATTCCCTTTTTCGTACAAAGAATGATGTAATTGTTGGCGATATAATCTTCGTCCTTCAGACTGAGTACATTTATATATGCCAGCACATTATCATTGGGATCAATATTGATCATATTTTGTATCGCTCTGCCTTTGCTTGTTTTAGAGCCTTCTGGAATTTCAAATACGCGCATCCAGAATACTTTGCCCAGCTCGGTAAAGAAGAGCATATAATTGTGGTTGGTGGCAATGAAAAGGTGTTCGATAAAATCTTCATCCCTTGCATCGGAGCCTTTTGCACCCTTCCCTCCTCTTGATTGGCGACGGTATTCACTTAGTGCTGTGCGCTTTATATATCCAAGATGCGAGATGGTGAGCACCACGGCTTCATCAGGAATGGTATCTTCAATTTTAAAATCATCGGCTGAATACACTACAGTAGAGCGTGGTTTGTCGCCATACTTTTCTTTCACACCAAGCATTTCATTTCTGATAATTTCAAAACGCAGGACCTCATCACCTAAAATTTCTTGATAATGGGTAATCATTTTGAGAATTTCTTCAAACTCTTCTCTGATTTTCTGAATTTCAAGACCGGTAAGTCTTTGGAGACGCAATTCAAGAATAGCTCTGGCTTGGATTTCCGATAAGTTAAAGTTCGAGATTAAACCATTACGTGCTTCTTCAGGGGTTTTCGATTTTTTGATCAGCTCAATGACTGCATCAATGTTGTCGAGTGCAATGATAAGTCCTTGAAGAATATGTGCGCGTTTTTGGGCTTCGGCCAGATCATATTTTGTTCTTCTGATGACCACTTCATGGCGATGCTCCACAAAATAATGTATCAAGTCGCGCAGGTTCAGCATTTTTGGCCTTCCATTCACCAAAGCTACATTGTTCACACTGAAGGAACTCTGCAAAGCTGTCATTTGATACAACTTGTTCAAAACAATGTTGGGGATGGCATCGCGTTTGAGTTCATAAACGATCCGCATCCCGTTTCTGTCCGATTCATCTCGGATATCTGAAATTCCGTCGAGTTTTTTATCATTGACCAAGTCGGCGGTTTTTTTGATCATATCGGATTTGTTCACCATATAAGGAATGGAGGTGACAATGATCCAATTGCGGCCGCTATGTTCTTCAAAAACAGCTTCACCGCGCATCATCACACGACCGCGACCTGTTTCAAAGGCTTCGCGAACACCTTCGTAGCCGTAAATGATACCGCCTGTCGGGAAGTCGGGCGCTTTAATATATTGCATCAGCTCCGCAACAGTAATTTCACGGTTGTCAATGTAGGCCACTATACCGTCAATCACTTCCGAAAGGTTGTGAGGAGGCATATTGGTAGCCATGCCCACGGCAATACCGCTGGCACCATTGATCAGCAAGTTGGGAATAAGCGATGGAAGCACTGTGGGCTCGGTCAGCGAATCGTCAAAATTGAGTTGAAAATCAACAGTATCTTTATCAATATCGGCTAACATTTCTTCGGCAAGTTTCCTGAGGCGGGCCTCGGTGTAACGCATAGCCGCGGGGCTGTCGCCATCAATTGAACCAAAGTTACCCTGTCCGTCAACAAGTGGATAACGCAACGACCATTCTTGGGCCATACGCACCATAGCATCATAAACAGAGGTATCTCCATGTGGGTGATACTTTCCAAGCACCTCCCCTACAATTCTTGCAGATTTTTTATAAGAACGATTGGATAAAACACCCAAATCTAACATTCCATACAACACCCTGCGGTGTACAGGTTTCAAGCCATCCCTAACATCGGGCAAAGCACGTGAAACAATTACCGACATTGAATAATCAATGTAGGCAGATTTCATCTGATTTTCGATGTTAACTTTTACAATCTTTTCACCTTCAAATACTTCTTCCATTCAATTCCTTTATTAACTTGTCGTTTAGTACAAGGGTGCAAAAGTAAGAAAAATATGCCTAAATTGTGCAAATCATTCACCTATTATTATGGGTGTAATTACATTGTTTTTGTTGTTGTCGTATTTTTATCGTCGATTCCTTTTTTTCGACAGGTTTAAGCTCCCATTTACGTTTCTAAAAGAGAGAATAAACAATTTGTTGTTAATACATTTTGTCAGCCGAACAAAGTTGGACTGATTATTGTTCTTACTTTTGGAATCCCTATTAAAGGGATCATTTGAATTTGAATTAATTGATAAAAAATATGGATGCAAAGTTTTCACCCCAAGTGAGAGACATACTGAGTTACAGTCATGAAGAGGCTATAAGGTTGGGCAACAACTACATAGGCTTGGAACACTTGTTTCTTGGGATGTTGCGTGAGGGCGATGGAAAGGCGATTCAGGTGTTGAAATATTTAGGTGTTAACCTTGAAGATTTCAAAAAGAAGATTGAAAACGCAATCCGAAACCCTGAAAAGCTTGACAATACCGCCACGAACATACCGTTAATGAAGCAAACAGAGCGTGCCCTTAAGTTTACTTATATCGCCGCTAAAGAATTTCATTCTGACATTATCCACACTGAACACCTGTTGTTAGCCATTCTGCGAGACAAGAACAACCTGATTACACAGAAGTTAGAAGCACAAGGTGTTGATCTTGCCAGTTATAAAACTGAGTTAATGTTTATGCTTTCGGGAGAAGAGTCACCGGCTGATAAGCCCAAAGCTGAGTTTCCCAACGAGCCATCTGATGAAGAAGATGAAGGCCGCCCCATCACAGGTGGTGCCAAAAAACCGGTTGATGCAAAGTCGAAAACACCTGTGCTTGATAATTTTGGACGCGACCTCACCCGTGCTGCCGAAGAAAACCGCATTGATCCCATTGTTGGACGAGAGAAAGAGCTGGAACGCGTGGCTCAGATTTTGAGTCGCCGCAAAAAAAACAACCCTATCCTTATCGGTGAGCCCGGCGTGGGCAAGTCGGCAATAGCCGAAGGACTTGCGCTGCGCATTGTTCAGCGGAAAGTTTCTCGGGCATTGTTTAATAAACGTTTGATTATGCTCGATATCGCCTCGTTGGTGGCCGGCACCAAATACAGAGGACAATTTGAGGAACGCATGAAAGCAGTTCTCAATGAAATTGAGAAAAACCCTGATGTAATTTTATTTATTGATGAAATACATACCATTGTAGGTGCCGGAAACGCCAGCGGATCATTGGATGCGTCCAATATGTTCAAGCCTGCACTAGCGCGGGGCGAGCTGCAATGTATCGGTGCAACCACCCTTGACGAATACCGACAATACATCGAAAAAGATGGTGCGCTTGAAAGGCGTTTTCAAAAAATTCTTGTTGAACCAACCTCCCCTGAAGAAACGGTGGAGATTCTCAACAACATCAAAGAAAAATATGAAGACCACCACTTGGTAAAGTACGAGCCTGAAGCCATTGAAGCCTGTGTGAAGCTTACAAACAGGTATATGTCAGATCGTTACTTGCCAGACAAAGCGATTGATGCGCTCGATGAGGCCGGTGCAAGGGTGCATATTAACAACATTCATGTTCCTGTAGAAATTATCGGACTTGAAAACCAGATTGAAGAAACGCGATCAAAGAAAAATAAGGCCATCCAAATTCAGAAATTTGAGGAGGCTGCCATGTTTCGCGACAATGAACGAAAGCTAACAGATGCTTTGGAACGGTCTAAAAAGCAATGGGAGGAAGATTCAAAAATCCACCGTGAGACCGTTACTGAAGAAAACGTGGCCGAAGTGGTAGCCATGATGACTGGTATTCCGGTGCAACGGATTGCACAAAATGAAGGCGATCGCCTCCGGCACATGGAGCAAGACCTCGAAGGATCGGTAATAGGTCAAAATGAGGCTATTAAGAAAGTAGCGAAAGCCATTCGGCGCAACCGAGCCGGTTTGAAAGACCCCTACAAACCCATCGGAACATTTATTTTTCTTGGGCCAACAGGAGTAGGAAAAACATACCTTGCCAAAGTGTTATCGAAATATATGTTTGATACCGAGGAAGCCCTCATCCGTATTGACATGAGCGAGTATATGGAAAAGTTTGCAGTTTCGCGGCTTGTAGGAGCGCCTCCAGGATATGTGGGCTATGAAGAAGGTGGACAGTTGACAGAAAAAGTACGCCGCAAACCCTACTCCATCGTTTTGCTCGATGAGATTGAAAAAGCACATCCCGATGTTTTCCATTTGATGCTGCAAGTGTTGGACGATGGCGTTTTAACCGACAGCTTAGGAAGACGCGTTGACTTCAAGAACACCATTATTATAATGACATCCAACATTGGTTCGCGGCAGTTGAAAGATTTTGGGCAAGGCGTTGGTTTCACCACCGGGGCCAAACAAGCCTCAAAATCAACCTACTCGCAAGGAGTTATCGAAGGAGCTTTGCGTAAGGCTTTTGCTCCGGAGTTCCTCAACAGGATTGATGATGTTGTGATTTTCGACTCGTTGATTCGTGAAGACATCCACAAAATCATTGACATTGAACTCAGCCACTTGTTCAAACGCGTAACCGAAATGGGCTACAAGCTCGAATTAAGTGAAAAAGCAAAAGACTTTATCGTTGAAAAAGGTTGGGATGAGCAATTTGGAGCAAGACCGCTCAAACGCGCCATTCAAAAATATGTAGAAGATGTTTTGGCTGAAGAAATCATTCAAACCAAATTAAATAAAAACGATTTAATTCGTCTTGATCTGGATTCGGAAAAGAATGAAATAACTGTTGAAGTGATTAAGACTCCTGTAGTCGAAAATCAAGCTTAAAACGACAAAATTCCATCAAAAGCCTGTGTTTCATAACACAGGCTTTTTTGTAATGTTTCTAAATAATCGTCTTGCACCAATCAGCAACCAAACGATAAAGGGAAAAATATTAAGTTTGCCAGCTAAATTCAAAACTCTATGAGCCATAAACCTGTGATAAAAGGAGGAGAATTCCTCTTAAAAGAGATTGATGTTAACGATGTTTTCATTCCCGAAGAATTTGATGATGAAACCAAAATGATTGTTGACAGCTGTAAGGATTTTTTAGACAACGAAATTTTCCCCCATCTGGATCGCATTGACAAGCAAGAAGTCGGTTTGATGGCCTCTTTATTGAAAAGTGCCGGTGATTTAGGTTTATTGGGATTGTCGGTTCCCGAAAATTATGGTGGATTTGAACAATCATTTTTAACCATCATGCGCGCCAATGAGGCCTTAGGATCAGGTTATTCCTATTCCGTAGCAATCATGGCGCATACCGGAATCGGAACTTTACCCATTCTTTATTATGGAAATGAAGAACAAAAAAACCGTTACATTCCAAAGTTAGCTTCGGGCGAACTGATGGCCGCTTACTGCCTCACCGAACCCGGTGCAGGATCGGATGCCAACTCAGGAAGAACAAAAGCAGTGCTGTCAGAAGATGGCAAACACTACATTTTGAATGGACAAAAAATGTGGATCACCAACGGAGGTTTTGCTGATGTTCAAACTGTTTTTGCAAAGATTGACAACGACAGGGTGTTGAGTGCCTTTATCGTAGAACGTGGATGGGAAGGCGTTTCAATGAATCCCGAAGAAAAAAAGATGGGTATCAAAGGCTCATCCACCCGCCAGATTTTTTACAACGATGTGAAAGTTCCTGTTGAAAATATGCTAGGAAAACGTGGTGAAGGTTTCAGAATTGCTTTGAATATTCTCCATCTTGGACGCATAAAACTTGGTGCCACTGTTATCGGAGGAGCCAAAAGAGCCATCCTTCACTCTGTGAATTATGCCAACGAACGCAAACAATTTGGCAAGGCAATCGCCGAGTTCGGTGCCATTAAACATAAACTGGCAGCACAAGTAGTTCGTACATTTGCCACTGAATCGGCGGTTTACAGAGCAAGCAAAGACATACAGGACAACATCATGTTGCTCAAATCGGAAGGTGTAGAGTACGGAAAAGCCAGTATTGAAGGAGTGGCCGATTATGCCATTGAGTGTGCTTTGATGAAAGTTTATGGATCGGAAGCGTTGGATTTTGTGGTGGATGAAGCCGTTCAAATTTATGGTGGTATGGGATTTTCGAGCGAAACACCTGTTGATAGGGCCTATCGCGATTCGCGCATCAACCGGATTTTTGAAGGTACCAACGAAATTAACCGTTTACTTGCCGTTGATAACCTCCTCAAGAGGGGCATGAAAAATGATTTTAAACTCTTTGAAGCAGGTAGAGAAGCGGTCAATTCTCGTAAAGAATTTTTATCGAGCGAAGGTCTCCCCTATTTCGATGCCAAATTGTCCATCATCAAAAACCTTAAAAAAGCCATCCTCATGCTCATACCCGGAATTTCGGAAGCATTTGGAAGAAAATTAGGCGAAGAAGAAGAAGTGATGATGAATCTTTCGGATATGTTGATGCAAGTATATGGTTTAGAATCCACTTACCTTAGGGTGAAGAAGTTAGAGCATACCAATGGTGTTGATGCCAATGTTTTATATCGTGATATTCTTGATGTGTTGACGCACGAAACAACGGCTTTGGTGCTTAAATCAGGAACTGATGCCATTGTAGCTTTTGCCGAACCGGAGCAAAAAAAGGAATGGATCAATGATTTATTTCATCTCTGTTCGCACAGCACCCATAACGTGAAGGATGCCCGCCGGCGCATTGCAGAGCATCTGATTGAACAAAACAGGTACTGTTTTTAAAGTTTTTCAATAAATAAAAAAAAGAGGCTGTCTAAAAATTAAGACGGCCTCTTTTTTTATAACTATTTCAAAATGCTCTTTGAGATGACCAAGCGTTGAATTTGATTGGTACCTTCGTAAATCTGACAAAGTTTGGCATCGCGCATCATTTTTTCCACTGCAAATTCGGTGCTGTACCCTTCACCTCCCATCACTTGAACGGCATCGGTAGTCACTTTCATTCCCATATCGGAGGCATACAGTTTAGACATGGCAGAAAGTTTTCCGGCTACTTTCATTCCATTGTCATAAGCCCAGGCGGCATACCAAGTCATTAAACGTGCGGCTTCGATTTCGGTGGCCATATCAGCCAACATAAAACTTACGCCTTGGTTAGCCGTGATAGGTGCTCCAAATTGAATCCTATTTTTGGCCCAATGCAAAGCAATTTCATAAGCTGCGCGGGCATTTCCCAAGCTTAAAGCTGCCACACCCGTTCGAGTCCGGTCAAAGGTTTTCATGGCAATAAGAAATCCGGTACCTTCATCGCCCAATCTATTTTTTTCGGGGATTTCCACATTGTGAAAGATCAGTTCGTTTTGAACAGAAGCTTTTTGACCCATTTTCTGTAACCGTGGTTTGATTTCCAATCCGGGACTATCGGTAGGCACTACAAAAGCTGTTAAACTGCGTGCACCTTTTTCGGGATTGGTTAGCGCAAAAACAGTAATGAAAGAAGCAGCTTCGGCGTTGGTGATGTATCTCTTATGTCCGTTGAGGATATATTTATCACCCTGTTTGATGGCTGTTGACTTTATTCCAGCTACATCAGAACCGGCATTGGGTTCGGTTAAAGCGTATGCTGCAACAGCTTTTTGTTCGTTGATCAATCCAAAAAAGCGCTTTTGTTGTTCCTCATTGGCGGCAAGATACAAAGGTGTTAAAGCCAATGTGTTCGCATCAATAGAAATACCGATGCCGATGCAGCCTGCACCCAACTCTTCGGAAGCCAAAGCTCCATCGAGGATGGAATAATCGTTGCCACCAAATTTTTTGGGCATAGGTCCATTCATAATGCCTTCCTCATAAGCCGCTTTCACTATCGGCCATGGAAATTCGGCAAGCTGGTCGTATTTCAAACGGTTGGGGATCACATGGCGTTGAACGAAATCGTGGTACTTTTCTTTGATGGCTTTTTGTCGGTCATCGAGTGAGAAATCAATCATAGTGTTGAAGAATTAGAATTGGATAAGCTTAATAATTAACATCTTGCAAATATGCAATTATTTCGATATCATCACATCAACAAAAATTTGCTTTTTGTGAAAAAATGTCGTACTTTGGCACGAACCAAATTTTAAAAACATGAAAACATACACTTTTGAACGCTTCGGCGGATTGCTCAAAGTTGAGCCATTGAGCTGTATTGAAAACGATCTTCTCATTCCTGACACCTGTGTCCTTGAGTCCGTTTCGCCTTTTATGGGCTATTATGCCGAAAAAGGTGGTCAAAAACCCTCCTATCTTTACCTCATGTTGGAAGGTGCCTTTACCTTTTGGGATGTTGCCCCCATCATTGAAAACGTGAAGAAAAAAGCCGAGTTTACCTTCGATGCCGCTTTTGGTGAAGTGTCGTTTCTGGATCACTCCAGTTGTTATGCGCTTCGCATCAGAGATTTAGCTTTGTATCATCAAATTGCCGATTTGCAAAAACTTTTTCAAGATGAAGGTATTACTTTTCGCAAAAAGAGTCGGAAAATAGACTCGATGCCCGGTTTTATCCGTTTAGAAAAGTTTTTTTATTTCGATTCTTATGGAGAGCAAATGTTTATTGATAAACAACAAATGCATCATGGTTATTTTGTAATTGAACATGCCCTTAGTTGGGAAAATTTCAGTGAGCTGACGCGAGAAGTGAAGTTTGACACCCACTTGCTTTTCTTCGATGCTGCCTTAGCCTATTATCAACAAGATGGGCATATTACCCAACTGGTGCGCATCTATAAGGAGCAACTCACCAAGCAAAGTTTGATCGAAATTAAACAAGGTTATTTGAAGCTGATAGGCAAGTACATCGGTTAGCGAACTTTCCATATCGCATCAGGATAGGTGATAGCTTCAAGAAAAAGTCCATGTGCAGGAACTGAAAAGCCTGCCCTTCCACGGTCTTTGGCAAGAATGATGAGTCTGAAATCCTCCACGGTGATTTTATGTTTTCCGGCCTCAAGCAACGTTCCGGTGATGGCTCGAACCATGTTGCGAAGGAATCGGTCGGCTGTAATTTTAAAAACAAACCCTTTTTCCCAGGGCAAAAATTGGGCTTTAACCACTTGGCAAAGGTTGGTTTTGGTTTGTGAATGAAGTTTTGAAAAACTTGTAAAATCATTGTATTCAAGCAATAAATCAGCACATTGCTGCATTCTTTCTACATCAAGATGACCAAAAACATAATAGCTACGATCGTTTTGAAACGGGTCCTTTTCGAGGCTTAGGTAATAATGGTAAGTACGACTAACGGCATCGAAGCGGGCATTGGCTTGCTCCGCCACCTCAAAAAATGCGGTGGCCACAATATCATTAGGAAGGCAAGTATTGAGCTGAAAGAGGAATTGATCTGATAAAACTACTTCTGTTGGTGCAACAGTATCAAAATGAGCAAAATACAGACGTGCATGTACACCTGCATCTGTTCGTCCGCAGCCCGTAATGGCAATCTTTTCTTTGAGTTTAAACGTAAGGCATTTTTCAACTATGGTTTGCACGCCCATGGCATTGTGCTGCGTTTGCCAGCCATGATAACGACTGCCGTTGTATTGAAGTTGAAGAAAAAATCGAGCCACGTTTTTTTGGCAAATTTCCGATAATTATTTCCAAACTGCAACTTTGAAAAACCGGCACAGATAAACCAAATAAATCTGAGGTTTTGGATCAAATATCATATTTTTGCAAAAATGCCTGTTATGAATCAAAACCTTCTTTGGATGTTTCTTCATGCCGATCATCATGCCGTGGCTACGGGTGCTCCGTTAATGATTGGCTTATTGGCGAGTATGCTGCATGTTGTTTCAGGTCCCGACCATCTGGCGGCAGTGACTCCATTGGCCATTGAAAACAAGTTAAAAGCCTGGTTTATTGGACTAGGATGGGGAATTGGCCACACCTCGGGTATGTTACTGATTGGTGTTTTATTTATCTATTTCAAAGAGTTTTTGCCTATTGACAGCATTTCAGCTTATAGTGAGTTGATGGTTGGTTTTATCCTCATTTTGATTGGTATTTGGGCGCTATGGCGTATTTTTGGAAGAAAGTACAAACACACCCACCAGCATCCGCACAGCCATCATACCCCAACAGGAGAAATCATCACGCATGTGCATCCTCACGACCATCCGCAAATGAATGTGCATGAACACAAGCATGTTATACCTTTAAAACAGTCATTCATTTCGGCTATTCTAATTGGTACACTGCATGGCTTTGCGGGGGTTTCACATCTTATTGGCATGTTGCCCACATTGGCTTTTCCTTCCATGGCCGATTCAGTATCTTACCTCATAGGATTTGGCGTTGGAACCGTGGTGGCTATGGTAGCTTTTTCCTTTTTGCTGGGTTTTGTTTCCTATAAATCAGATGATAAAGCCAAGCCTTTTCTTTTTAAAAGCATTCAAATTGTTGGGGCTTCGGCTTCGCTGGTTGTAGGTTTTTACTGGATTTTAATGTCACTTTAATATGAAAAGCAAAGCGATTATTCTTTTTTTACTGATGCTGTTTGTTGAGGCCCTTCAAGCGCAGGGGCTTTCGCAAAAAAACCAGTGGTTTGTGGGGATTTCCGGCGGACCACAATTTGGCGAAGCGATAGGAAGAGGGATAAACGTTTTTAACCGAACTACTGCCATAGGCGGACTGAGCTTGGCTTACGGACTGAATGAAGATGTAAAACTTCAAATGGAATTGATGTTTGACACACGCACAATTAGAGCCAACAGTTTGCTTCGTGGGTTTTACTTTATCAACGACACTTCAGCAGCACTTTGTGCCAATTGCGATTACCTTTACGATGTAAGCTTTACCACCCATTATCTTCAGATTCCACTTTTGATTCATTACGCCAAGGCGAAAGGAAATTTTCAAATCGCCCTTCAAGCTGGCGCTTATTATGCGCTTTTGCTGAGCAATACGTACGATGGCGTAGAAATTCTCAACTTCGACAGCACAGGATTGGCGGCCTATCCGCATTATGGATTGGTACCGGGTTTAACAGTTACAAATTTTGAAGGTACTTCCATCAACGTTATCAATACCTACGATGCCGGTATTTTGGTGGGCTTATCAGCAAATTACTACCTCGGAAACCGATTTACACTCACCCTCGATGGTCGCTTTCAAGTAGGGTTGGTCGGGATGTATGAAAACCCCGAAATGCCCGAAATCACTTACAAAAGTTATGTGGTACGCTTTGGCTTGATGTACCAATTACAGCAACGCAATCCATGATCAACGACCTATCCGAACAAACGGTTGAGAGGCTCAGTCAATACCGACATATCCTTCAAAACTACCAGTACCTTCAACATGCTTATATTTTTTCGCACAATTTGGCTCGCATCATCAAGACCAAACCAACGACTGTTAGACGCGATCTAATGCTCATTGGAGTAAACGGAAGTGTGCATAAAGGCTATGATATTGGCGAACTTTTGGTGAAAATAAACGAAGCATTAGATGGCGATGAGCCTGACAGGGTATGCTTTGTAGGCATCGGGCAGTTGGGAAAAGCTGTTTCGGAGCAACTTCATGAACGAGAAACCAAATTGAAGATTACAGCAAGTTTTTATTTCGACCCTTCGCAAGCTTCCGAAACCGATATTCCATGCTATCACATCGGTCAGTTATCTGAAATCATCAAGCAGGAAAACATTCTCATTTGCGCGCTGGCCGTACCCAAGGAATTTGCAAAAGACATCAGTCTCATTCTGGTGAACGCGGGAATTATTGGCATATTGAATTTCACCTCGGCGCAACTGCAAGTTCCGTCACATGTTTATGTTGAAAACTATGACCTTTTGGCCAAACTCGAAAAAATTGCTTATTTCATGAAACGCCTCAGATAGGGTGTTTTAGAATAATCCGCTAAAGATGAATCTCTTACAACAAGATTATTGTTTTCTATTGAAAGGAGAATCAGGTTCTTTAGCCATTTGGTTGAAGACCAACAGATCCACTTGTCCGGGCATGAACTTGTTCAAAAACACCAAAAGCTTTCCCTGAGTTGTTAAAGTAAGTGTTCTTTTCCTTCCTTCGATAGCCCTCAACAACGCAAAAGCAACTTCCTTCGGTTGCATCATTTTGCCTTCGTCGCGCGGCGACTCGCCTTGCTGACTTCCATCGGCAGCAAGAGCTGTGTTGCGGATGTTGGAGGCCGTAAATCCAGGACAGGCAATCAAAACATGTAAATCTTTTTTAAGGTTTTCAATGCGTAACGATTCCAAAAAACCTTGCATGGCAAATTTGGAAGCTGAATAGCCTGTTCTCGCGGGAAGCCCTTTGTAACCAGCTATGGAGGAGATACCTACAACAGAACCTTTGCTTTTTAATAAATAGGGAAGCGCGTATTTGGTACAATATACCGTTCCCCAAAAGTTAATGTCCATTATGGATTTAAGTACCTT
>JADYZK010000244.1 GCA_020853175.1 Bacteroidales bacterium | reverse complement strand
TCGAAACGCTGTAGTTTGTTTTTTGATCCCACTCCGAATAAAGTATGTTGCCGTTAGAGGACAAGCAGCCAAGCTTGCCTGTTTTCGTTGTTTTTTACTGCTTCAAGCTGTTGTAATGCCGTAGTTTCATCGCTATAGGAGGCATAGGCAACACGCCATAAGCCGCCAGATGTTTGTCCGGCGTAACCTGCAGAAAAATTCTTGGTTTTCAGTTGATCAATCAACTTTACCGCATTTTCCTTTTCTTTAAACGCTCCCGCTATAATATGGTATTGTTTGCTTTGAACCACTTTTGCAGGTTGCACAATGATTTCTTCTTTTTTAACTGCTGGCTCAATCACATCCTTTTCAACACTTTCAACAACAACCATTTCATCGGGAGTTTCTGGAGATGAATCGTTTGTGTAAAGCGCGTCAATAGCTGAGTCAACAACAACGGGCTCTGCAATCAAAACTTCGGGTTCAGCTTCTACAACATCTAAGGGTACCTTGTAAGATTGCGCGGGAATCAAGTCGTTGATGCCTGCTTGAGCTTTGGTTGAACTGCCGATGATAGCTGAGAAATCTTGAATAGGAATCATTGATTTCACTGGAAGCTGATCCAAATGATGAATGACATATTCATTTGGACTTACATAAAAGAAAGGCAAAATGGAGGCCTGACTTTTATATTTATCATAATAAAAATTTACTGTTTGGTAGTTCATGGTTGCCCAAGCTGCAAACAACAAGGTGGCGGCAGCGCCTACAATGACCAGCTGACGCTTGAGTTTGCCGGGTCGTCTTGAAGCCAACATACGTTTTTCAACTGCCGGCTGTGGTTTCTTGCTATTTGTTGGCGGCGGTTCGGGGGTTTGCTCCTCGCGCGAACGCGGCGGACTGCTAAACACTTTCTCGACACGCTGTTGAAAATCTTCTCTTTTAATAGGAGGAGAAACAAAACTACTCAGCCCGAATGATTCGGAAAGGTAGTTTTGATTGGTATCCGGTTCAAAAATAATCTGCTTCTCTTTGTTGTATTGAATATTGCCGATGTTTCGGAAGTTGATTTTTTTGCCCTCGTTGAGAACTTCAAGGCATTTGACGACAAAGCGATCGAGCCGCGATTTGGCATCGTGGTAAGCCAACTTTTCCGATCGGGCAATATAGTTCAACAGCAGCCCATCATTGGTTCGCAACATCGGATTGAAAACAATTTCGCGGTGTGGCGGCTTGAAATAATGTTTTATAGGATGAATGTAGGCAGGATGATCGCGTGTTAGAAATCCGCCTAAGCCAGGAATCACAACACATTCATACTCGTAGAGCAAATCACCAATGTAGCCTGCTATCTTCATAGAAACGAATGGATAACGAATTTTGTATGTTTAAAAAAGGTTTAAAAGCGAGTGCTAAGATACAATTTATACGGCCAAAACTAAAAAAAGTTCTGTATTTTTTTCATATCTTCAGGGGTATCAATGCCTATATTTTCCTTCTCGGTAACACCAACAGCAATGCTGAAACCGTTTTCAATCCAACGAAGTTGCTCCAACGATTCGGCTACTTCGAGCGACGAAGGCTGCAAATCTGCAATTTGTTGCAGCACCTCCGCGCGATATGCGTAAATGCCAATGTGTTTATAAAAGTTGTGATTTTCAACAATTGAATGTTGCTGAACTGACCGGACAAACGGAATTGGAAAACGGCTGAAATAAATTGCTAAGTCCTGATTGGTTTTCACCAATTTTACCACATTGGGGTTTTCAAGCTCTTCAGTTTTTGTAATCTTGAACGCTAAAGTAGCAATTTGGGCTTGGCTTGTTTGCAGCAGATGCACCAGCTGATTAATTTGGTCGGGATCTATAAAAGGTTCATCGCCTTGAACATTCACCACGCCATCATAAGGGTGATTCATTTGTTGAAGCGCCTCTAAGCACCTATCAGTGCCGCTCTGATGGTGGGTTGCTGTCATCACCACTTCGCCTCCAAAGCTTTTCACTTCTTGAAAAATACGGTCATCATCCGTTGCAACGACAACCATTGCTAAAGAATTAGCCTTCAAGCATTGTTCATATACCCTTTGGATCATGGTTTTACCACCTATCATCACCAAGGGTTTGCCGGGAAATCGTGTTGAGGCATACCGAGCCGGAATCACTCCTAAAAACTGCATCATTTCTAAGTTGGAAAAAGTTAAAAAAGGCCGTGCAAGTTGGCATTCACATTTTCGATGACAAAACTTAAGTCGGCAGGCTTCTCCAAGTCAATTTCATCTACCTCGACGATAAGAAGTTTGCCGATGGTGTAGGTGGAAATCCAAGCTTCATAGCGTTCGTTGAGGAGCTTGAGGTAATCAATTCGGATGGAGGCTTCATAATCGCGTCCGCGTTTTTGAATTTGGTTCACCAAAGTAGGCACCGATGCCCTGAGATAAATAAGCAGATCAGGAGGCTGGATAAATTTGCTCATCAATTCAAAAAGTGAGCTGTAGTTTTCAAAGTCGCGCGATGACATAAGATTCATAGCATGCAAGTTGGGAGCAAAAATGTGGGCATCTTCGTAAATGGTGCGGTCTTGCACGATACTTTTTCCGCTGTTTCTAATTTCGATCACTTGCCGAAACCTGCTGTTCAGAAAATACACTTGAAGGTTAAATGACCAACGCTGCATATCTTCATAAAAACTATGGAGATAAGGGTTGTTTTCAACGTCTTCGAAGTGTGGTGTCCACCCAAAGTGCTTGGATAATAGGCGTGTAAGGGTAGTTTTTCCTGAGCCTATATTACCTGAAATGGCGATGTGCATAGAGTAAGTTTTGTGACAAATGTAATCTTTTATGAAGGTTTACGGCTTAAGTGATGGAAGAATTTCATCTAAAATTTTCCGGTCGTTGGACAGGCGCGGTACTTTGTGCTGGCCTCCGAGTTTTCCCTTTTGCTTTAACCAATTGTAGAAAGTGCCGGTTTTAGTGGCATGAACGATGGGGGGCATCAAAATCATGTTATGGTATCGTTTGGCTTCGTAATCTGAATTCAACGACTTTAGGGCATTATCGAGAGTTTCGGTAAAGAAATCGAGATGGAGTGGTGCTTTTTCAAACTCGATGATCCATTCATGTGCTGAAGTTTTTTTATCATCGGAAAAATAAGGTCCGGCGGTATAATCGGTAATAATCGCCTGACATTTGTTACAAGCAATTTTAATGGCTTTATCGGCATTATCCACCATCAACTCTTCGCCAAAAATGTTGATAAAACTTTTTGTTCGACCAGTTATCCGGAGACGATAAGGGTTTATGGAGCTGAACATTACCGTATCACCTATAAGGTATCGCCACAAGCCTGCGTTGGTGGTTATCAGCATGGCATAATTTACATCTCTTTCAACCTCAGCCAACTGAATCGCTTTTGGATGTTCATCATCCAGCTGATCAATGGGAATAAATTCATAAAAAATACCGTAGTCCAGCATCAGCAGCAGCTCGTTTCTATCGGACAAATCCTGAATACCAAAAAAACCTTCAGAGGCATTGTAGGTTTCCATATATTGCATGGCATTTGAAGGTATGAGGTTTTTAAATTGCTCGCGATAGGGATCGAAACTCACCCCACCGTGGAAGAAAACCTCCAAACGCGGCCACACTTCGAGGATATTGTTTTTACCCGATATTTCAATAATTTTACGCAGGAGAACCAGCGTCCAAGACGGAACACCCGAGATGCTTGTGACGTCGTGTTGCATGGTTTCGTTGGCCATTAGTTCAATTTTCGATTCCCATTCGTCCATTAGTGCGATGTTCAAATTGGGTGTTTTTAAAAATTGGGCCCAAAACGGCAGGTTTTGAATCAAAATGGCTGAAAGATCGCCGTCGTAATAAGTAGTATTGCTAATTTCGCTGATGCTATGGCTTCCGCCCATGACCAAGCCGCGTCCGTCGAACATTTCCGTATCGGGAAAATTATTCACAAAAAGTGAAATCATGTCTTTACCGCCTTTGAAGTGACACTCTTCGAGCGAGGCATTGCTAACAGGAATATATTTACTTTTGCTGGAGGTGGTGCCTGATGATTTGGCAAACCATTTAATTTCTTCGGGCCATAAAAGGTTTTGTTCGCCTTGGCGCAACCTGTCAATGTAGGGCTTTAGCTGTTCGTAATCGTTAACCGGAACGCGATCGCTAAAATCACGGTAATTGTCTATGGATTTAAAATCATACAACTTTCCAAATTCGGTGCTTTTTCCGGCATAAATAAGGCGTTTGAACCATTCGTCTTGTACCTCGAAAGGATATTTCATAAACAATTCGATTTGATGGATACGCTTGC
>JADYZK010000243.1 GCA_020853175.1 Bacteroidales bacterium | reverse complement strand
GCACTTTTTGCCTATCTATTTCTTGCCTTGTTCATTTCATTTCTCTGTTCCATCATGGAAGCAGTATTGCTTTCAACGCCTCAATCATTCCTGATTGTAAAACATCAAAATGGACATGTTTGGGCCAAAAGCTTCATGGATTTAAAAAACAATATTGACAAGCCCTTGTCAGCCATTTTATCGCTGAATACCGTTGCTCATACAATTGGCGCAGCGGGTGTTGGTGCGCAAGCAGTGAAGGTTTTTGGGGAAGCCTCTTTTGGGCTGGTGTCCGCGGTGCTGACCATTTTAATTTTAGTTTTAACCGAAATTATTCCTAAAACAATTGGTGCCAGATTTTGGAGAAACCTCACCAGAATTTCAACTGCAATTATAAAAGCGATGATCGTCATTACCTATCCTTTGGTGCTTATTTCGGCCGTTATCACGAAAGCGATTTCAAAAAACAAACTCGAGCAAACCACAAGCAGAGAGGAAATTGCAGCATTGGCAAGCATTGGCACAGATGAAGGCGTTTTTACTGAAAAAGAACATAAAATCATTCAAAATCTGCTGAAACTCAAAAACGTAAAGGTTTCAGAAATTATGACCCCGAGAGTTGTTGTGGCCGTGGCTTCTGAAGCGCTCCTTTTAGAAGAATTTTTAAAAAATAAAGACTACTTGAAATTTTCGCGCATCCCCGTATTTTCAGGAAACGAAGAAAATATTACAGGATACGTGATCAGACAAACCGTTTTTGAAAAACTTGCCGAAGACCGGCATGAATTGAAACTGAAAGACATCAAACGCGACATCGTGGTGGTTCCAAATTCGATCGTGCTTTTTACTTTATGGGAAAGGCTTTTAGAAAAGAAAGAGCATATTGCCCTCATCGTGGATGAATATGGCGGTTTAGACGGCATTGTAACCATGGAAGACATCATTGAAACCCTGCTCGGACTGGAAATAGTAGATGAAAAAGACACCATTACCGACATGCAAAAGCACGCGCGCGACCGTTGGAAAGAAAGACAAATAAAATACGATGCCCTGAACAAATTAAAGGACAAGTAAGAAAAGTTGGCGGCCTCAGGGGGTTCAGAGTTGCAGGCCTTCACCACCGCTCATTCCGGCACCCCGTCAGAACTGAAAACCAACATCGGGATATTGGATTGGTAGAGCAAGCTTTTCGTCAGGCTGGGTTGCAACAGTTGTTCCAGTAAGTTGCGGCGGCGGAGGATCAAGGCAATCACATCAATTTCTTTTTCCTTCACCAAAGTTTCAATGGCTTCAACAGTATCAGAAGCTTCGATAAGGCCACATTCAAGCGTCAATTCACTATAAGTGGCGTTGAAATAATCGCGGATCTGTTTCATCCTGAGGCGATCAATAACCGCATCAGATTCTTTTTTAATATGCCAACAAAACACTTGAGCCTTAAAGGGTTTCACAAAAGCGATCAGTTGATGGAGGGCGTAAAAGTCATGGTCGTCGAAATGCGTGATATAAGCAATATGATGTGGTTTGTAAAAGGCAGATAGGTTGTAGTTCTCCGGCACGGCCATCACCGGCACCTTACTCTTTGCCATCACTTTAGAAGTGGTGCTGCCAATCATCTGTAACGAATCCTTGTTTTTTCCGCGTGTGCCCATCACCAGCAATCCGGGTTGGTATTCTTCCGCAATTTGGAGGATCGAACCCACCGAAGCACCGCGCACCAGATCATAATCTATCTTCACGCCTTTGATTTTTTCTAAACGAATGCGTTGATTCAGGATGTCGCACACATCGGTAAGTTGTTTCTGGGCAGTTTCTTCCATCTCGCGCATCACCGGCGCAAGGTTGGTTTGAAAAGCAAACATCTCATTAAAAACAAACACCTCAGCTGAATTGTCGAACCACACATGCAGCAGCTTGATTTCGGCCTTGAGGGTGCGCGCCAGCTCCAAAGCGTAATGTGCTGCCTTGATGCTACGCTCCGAAAAATCAATCGGCACAAGAATACGCCTCACCTTTCGCAATTGTTTTATTGCCAACTCCTTTTCCAGACCTGACGCTCCTCGCAGATGCTCTAAAAGCTCATAAGCCACAGCCGATCCTGATTCGTCCAAATGCAGTTCAACGCATCCTTCACACGCGGGGGCGTTGGTAATAAAGCAAGGAATACCATGCTTTTCCAGCTCCATCTTAATCAACAAAGCCCGGCCATAGATCAAGTTCCGGATCGTAATGATGCTGTCTTGAGGGTCTTTCATACTTCTTTGGATTGAATGGTTAAAAATAGTTGAATTCAAAACAAAAAGCAAGCTTCTGAGAGGCATTTTTTAAAATGTTTACGATTTACGAGTTTGGGAGTTACGATTTGGGAGTTACGATTTGGGAGTTACGATTTACGATGGATTGCTTTCAATTGATTGTTGCTGAAGTTATTTACGATTTGGGATTTACGATTTACGATGGATTGCTTTCAATTGATTGTTGATGAGTTGATTTACGATTTTGGATTTACGAGATCAAAAAAGCGTTGCACATTCTATGGACTTCAATCGTAAATCGTAAT
>JADYZK010000242.1 GCA_020853175.1 Bacteroidales bacterium | reverse complement strand
CTTGAATGGCCACTTGTGTGCCCTTTTTGCCTTTTAACTTGCGCATGGCATCGCGGTTGGTCACTTTTACGCCTGCCACGAGTGAATCGTCAATATACACAATACGGTCGCCGGCCATAATACCAACCTTTTCCGATGGCCCTCCCTTAACGGGATTGACGACCATAATGGTATCCTTTTCAATGCGAAACGAAACGCCAATCCCCTCGAAACTGCCCAAAAGGGGATCGTTCATCTCGTTGAACTCTTCGGCGGTGATATACTGACTGTGCGGATCGAGCTTCTCGAGCATACCTTTGATGGCGTGGTTTTCTAAATCACTGCTGTTGACGGTATCCACATAGTCTTTTTCAATCAACTGAAGAATGTTGTCGAGCTTGCCACTGCGTTGAACCGGAAGATAAAAAACGGATTCATTGTCTGTTGACGCATGGGTGCCCACACGGTAACCGAAATAAAGGCCGGCAGCCATCACCAGCGAAAAGGCAAGAGGTAGATAGATTTTGTACTTGTTCATGCTGAAAAATCAATTTTGAATAGGAGTGCTGTTGTCCAAAGGCTAAATATCAATTTGTTGTTGTGGATTCAAATGGCAGTCTCTGTTTACATCTTTTTTAAGGGTGTAACTTTGGGTTTTCTTTGTGGCCCCTCAGCGCAATAGCGGTTTCACGAACATCAATCAAAATAAGTTTTGGCCTAAAAACTTCAACAGCGCAAAAGTAAAGATTATTTCGAAAACGCTATGTGCTGAATCTATGGCCGTTTATATAAGGTAAAAAAGGGAACATGCTGCAACAGTCATATTCCCTTTTGTGAGGTTGTTAGAGTGGGTTTGTGCAATTATTGCACGGTAATTTTCTGTACTTTTCCGTAGCTATAGTTGCCAAGGCGAAGGACATAAACGCCGGGCTTGGCGTAGGAAAGATCGAGTGGATAGGTGTAACTGCCGTTGATGTTGTCAATGCGGTTTTCAACCAATTTCGTTCCAAGGATGTTGTGCAACGATAAAACCAAGGTTTCTTTGAGTTGATCGGAGGCCATTGTTACTTCAAAACGATTGTGTCCAACGGTTTTGATGTTCAGTTCTGAATCGTTGATCAAACGTGAGTTGAGATCGGTATAAATCCCAATATTTACTTTATAGTCTTCTGTTTCACCGTATTGAGTAGATTCACACGCATCATTGGGTACGGGAGCATTCCAGTTCGTTTTGGCTCGCAACAGGTGCTCACCCAAAGTGGCTGTTTCAGGGATGGAAACATTCACCAGAGCGTTGAAAGTGCCTGTGGTTTGTCCTGCTCCCAAAACAAGATTATCTACAATCAGTTCGTCGCTTTCAAAAACGAAGTTGTCATTGTAATCAATCCATACCCTTATATTTTGGTTACCATAGCCAGTGGTAAGCTCCAGTTCGTAGGTTTCGTTTTGCTCAAGAATGGCTACCTGATCGGTGAAATCGTTATATCCATCTTCACTGCAGGTGCTTGGGTTGTTGATGTTGTTGAACCTGAATAGGCGCAAGCCATCACCATAAGAACAGTTGGATCCGGGCTGGCAATTTGATTTCACAATAAGGCTTGTAATGGTATCGTTGATGTTGTTCACATCACCTCCAAGGCTTGTAAAAGCCTTCAGAGTATATTCGCCCAAAGCGGGAAAACTGACACCTTGTTGAAAGGTAAATTCAAGTGATTGCTCCATGGCAAGAGGCCCGGGCACTGTTTCGGTAACTAAGTTGTCGTTCATCAGATATGAAGCTTCAAAGTTGGTGAGGGTTGCCGTGCCAAAATTGGTGATGTTGATGGTAACATCTTCTGATTCCGAAAGGCCTGTCCCTGAAACCGGTGAAAGAATTCCCACAACCCCTATATCGTTGGTGCTGAGGTGCATCACCTGTTTCACGAGCGTATCGTTGAATCGGGCTTCATCGTTCAACAAATCGGTTCCTACACGCAAAGTATAGGTTTGACCGGGTGTGCTTAAATCGGCTTTCGCGGCAAAGGTGTATTCTATAGCCGAAGCCGGGGGAAGGGTGTCGGCAAATATTTCATACGTCCAAGCGCCATTGTCCACTTGATAAAACACCGGTATATCGCGCTGGCCTTCCATGCCATAATTGAAAAGGCTTACGGTAACGCTTTCTTCATTGGTCAAAATGCCGTCATTGGGCGAACTGATGGCACTTACGCCCACATCGTAGCTAAAGTCGGAGGCAATTTGAAAAGCACCAACCACGTCTTTTCTTCCGCTTTTGAAATATTCGGCAATGTGCCAAAAGGTCTTGTCATTGCTAGGGTCAACAGTGAGGTGTACATAGTCGGCCAGTCGGCTTGAAGGGTTGTTAGAGAGGCCTTGTGCCAGCAATGTTTCATCCACGGTCATTTGTCCGAGGGGGTCGGAGGCAAAACGACCGGTGTAGTAAATGGCAATTTTTTCTGTTGAACTTACGGTGGTGTAGCCCATGCCGATGTTGCCGTAGCCATCCATGGCCATGCTTCCTGAAAAAGCGTCTTTGTTGTTGTAGGGTGAGGTGTAGGTGCCTTCTTGATAAATTTCCCAGGGTTCGCCATCTGTTGTTTGTCTGAGCTCATACCAGCGGATGCCGGCCAGCTCGGCGTTGCTGCCATCGGTGTCCACCACAAAATTAAAGACGGCACTGTTGTAGCCCGGAAAGCGGCGGTATTGCGCTTGGTTCATAATGGTGGCCTGAAGCACATCCTGATCGGGGCCGGAGGGCTGCGGACGGTTGGAGAATGAACCCCCATCGAAGACCGAAATAAATGGTGTGGTATTGATGATTTGCGGT
>JADYZK010000241.1 GCA_020853175.1 Bacteroidales bacterium | reverse complement strand
TTCCAAAATAAAAAACGCAAGAAATTATTCTCCTGCAGGTTTAGGCACCTCCAGCATAAATCCTACTCCGTGAACATTGACAATATTCACCGAAGAATCTTCTTTTAGATATTTACGCAACCGTGTGATAAAAACATCCATGCTACGGCTCACGAAATAATCCGTTTCACCCCAAATTGTTTTTTGCACAAAATCTCTTGCTAAAACAGTGTTTTTGTGAAGATACAAAAGACGCAAAAGGGTAGCTTCTTTTTTGGTTAGGTTGCTGGTGCTGCCGGCGATGGTGAGGGTTAAGTTTTGAGTGTCGAGCCTATAATTTCCCATCACAAAGATTTTCTGCTCATTGATTTCCTCCTGAAACATATTTCGATTGCACCTGCGCATGATGGCTTTGATGCGTAAATTAAGCTCTTCGGTACTAAAAGGTTTGGTAATATAGTCATCACAACCTTGCGCAAACCCTTTCAAACGATCTTCTTTTAATGATTTTGCTGTTAAAAAAATGATTGGGATTTGCTTGTTTCGATCGCGAATAGCTGCTGCCAAAGCAAATCCATCCATACGTGGCAACATCACATCAAGTATGCACAAATGCACTTCATGCTCATCAAAACGGGCCAACCCAGCTTCGCCATCATGCGCTACAATGACATTATAGGCCATGAATTCAAGATAATCCTGCAAAACCATGCACAAATTGGCATCGTCCTCCACTAAAAGTACCTGTATTTTTAATCCTTTCTTTTGATCCATTGCCCACCTCCTATTGCTTGCTGTTGTAAGGCAAAAATAATCGAAAAACCGAGCCGTGTCCAAGTTCGCTTTCAACTTCTACCCTTCCGCCGTGGATTTCAATTATTTTTTGAACATAAAAAAGACCAATTCCAAAGCCTTTTACATCGTGCACATTGCCGGTGTGAACCCGGAAAAGATTTCTAAAAATGCGTTGCTGGTTTTCCTTGCTGATGCCAATACCATTGTCGCTAACTTCGATAACCAATTCATCGTTTTGTGTTCGGCACAACACCTTGACTGCCGGATTTGCAGGGGAATACTTAATTGCATTGTCAATCAAATTGGCTAAAACGTTGGCAAGATGGTGTCTGTCGGCCAAGATAGTAACATTTGATTCCGGCAAATCAGCCGTGAGCAATCCATTTGCTTCTTGAATTCTCAACTGAAAATTTTCGATGGTTTTTTGCACCAAACGATGAATATCAGTAGGCTTTAGGCGCATCTGGAGGCCGTCTTTCTCTAAAATTGCACTTTGCAACACCTGCTCCACTTGGTTTTGCAGCCGGTTGTTCTCACTCATAATGACCCGTACATATTTTTTTGTCCGCTCGCTGTCGTGGTGAATTTCTTCTTTTAACAACATTTCCGAAGCCACGGCTATGGTTGAAATAGGTGTTTTAAACTCGTGCGTCATATTGTTGATAAAATCGGTTTTCATTTCCGACCATCTTTTTTGGCGGTACACCGTGCGGATGGTGATCCAGAAAGTAGTCACCACAGCGAGCATAAATAGTGCAGAAAGCAACATCCAACCCATCAGTTGCATAAATACGCGTGATGTTTTTTCGGGAAAATACATCGTAAAGAAATAGCTGCCGGGTTTAAACAATGCTTCAACACTCTGCTGATAGGCCGACTGCAAAAGCTCTTCCTTATAATACTCATAGTTTCCCATTGCAAAACGGTTGTTCACTTGGCTATAAACGGCATACTCGAAACCTTTTGTAACTTTCAAACATTGAAGCTCGGCATGAATAAGCGAATCTAAAAGTTTAGGTGGAATCACATCAGTGATATTTGTTTTTTCATCCAAACAAGGCTCGTTGAGTGCGAGTTGGCGAAGCGTTTGACCTGTATTTGCTTCTAAAATGCGGTTTAAAACAGTCTTCATGGCAATATCAATGCTGTTGTCGAACTGTTTTTCTTTAAGTTGAACGGCATTGTGCACCCAAAAAACTTGCATCACAACCACGCCAAGCAACGAAGCCAAGGCCAAAGCAATGATTATATTGATCTTTTTAAACGTCATTCTCACTGATTTACAAGGCAAAAGTACGAACAGAACACCATACGAACGAACTTTAACGTATCGTTAACAGGATTTAACGACGCATTAACAACATAAGGGATCGTGTTGACCTACTTTTGGAAAATAAATCTTAAATAAAAAATCATGAAAAAATTAGCTCTTAGCATTGCTCTCTTCACATTTATCGCCTTAGGTACAAGCAGTTTTCAATCTATCATAGCTTCAACCACCGGCGTTGAGATGGTTCGTTTTGATGACGACAAGAAAAAAGAAGACAAGAAAAAGAAATCAGAGTGCACTACTACAAAGAAAAGTTGCTGCAGCGAAGCAAAAACTGAAAAGTGCGACGAAAAAAAGACTGAAGAGAAGAAATAATACTCATCCTAACGTTTTGTTTTAATTTGGTTTGGGCCTTCCGATGCGAATCGGGGGGCTTTTTTTTAATTTATCATCAACAAACAGCTTAATTTTGCTAAAAAAACTATGGCACATTTTGAAGTCCTATACACTAGCGAACTGCGCACAAAAATGACGCATTTGGCATCGGGTACACAAGTAATCACCGATGCTCCCGTTGACAACAATGGAAAAGGGGAAGTTTTTTCGCCCACCGACCTGGTTTCATCGGCCTTGGCGAGCTGCATGTTAACGATTATGGGCATCTCGGCCAGAGAACACGGGTTCAGCATTGACGGCACCAAAGCCATCATCACAAAAAAAATGGAATCGAATCCCCGTAGAATCAGTGAAGTGGATATTGAATTGCATTTTCCCGACATCATTTACAGTGCCAAACATAAAAAAATCATCGAAATCATTTCTAAAACCTGTCCTGTTGCCTTGAGTCTTCACCCCGACCTCAAACAAAACATACAGTTGTTTTTTAAAGATTAAGTCATGGCAACAAACATTCCGATAGGCTTAAAAGGTAAGCATTCAGAAAAAGTTACTAAAAAAAACACAGCCCTTTCAATGGGTTCAGGCTCACTTGAAGTGTTTGCCACACCTGCATTGGTTGCGCTTATGGAGCAGTGTTGTATGAAAAGTCTCAGAACATTTTTACCGGAAGGCTATACAAGTGTTGGATCAGAGGTCAACGTGAAGCACATCAGACCATCTGCATTGGGAGATGACATCCATTGCGAAAGTGAAGTTATTGCAGTGGAAGACCGCAAAATCAGCTTTGAAGTTTCTGCATGGGACGACCAAGTTCTCATCGGGCACGGCACCCACATTCGCTATATTGTTGATATCGAAAAATTTATGTCGCGGCTTTAAGGGCAAGTGTTCAAAGCAAAAAAAAAAGGCTGATTGTTTTCAGCCTCTTTTGTTTTTATTCAAGAATCAACTTTTTGGTGATAAATCGGCTTCCTGTATCCAATCGCAGAAAATACAGGCCGCGTGAAAATCGGTTTAAATCATTCAAAGTGAGCTGCACAGTACCTTTTGTCATCCGTTCATCCATCACTTTTTCTACACTTTGGCCGGTGGCATTCATCAATTCTAAGGTATAAAAACCCGATTCCAGCAGTTCCATTTCAACTACTACTTCATTGCGGGCTGGATTGGGATAAAGCTGCAAGCCGACATCTACGCCTTCTCCCATTTCATCAAGACCGACAAAATCGGGGGTATTGAAACGCTTGTTGGTATAAATCCTGAACTCACCGGGATTGAAAAGCATGGATACATTTACATCAGTAACTTCCAAAGAATCACCGCCAAAATAACTGTACCATCTGCCTGTTGAACCAAAGCCGGGATTAATAGTTTTGTGTACCACATCAAAATTGGCTACCACAACTACCGACATATCAGCATGATTCAGAAATAATTTCTTTGTTAGCTGTGAGGCCTCCATACTAAAATCATTCGTTTGGAAAACGGGGTACGACTTTTTTAGTGCGATCAAGCTGCTGTAATAATTATAGAGCAACTTGCGATTCCATTCCGAACGATAATCCCAGCGCACCGGCTTTTGACTGGTTCGGCAATTTTCACTGTAGCTACCATCAGGACAATGGTTTATGCCAAAATCATAACCCAATTCTCCAAATTGCCAGATCATTTTTGGACCGGGAACCAGCAAAAACATCGCTGCCGCCGCGGCATTTCGTTTAACTCCGATGTCAAGATTTCGCGGGTTGTGCGCCGAATTGCTGTTATTACCATATTTGATGTTCTTAAACATTTGTCTTTCTTCGTCATGGCTCTCCATGTATCCTACCAAATGCGGCTCAGACCATCCACGTTTTTTATAAGAAACCCATGAAAGATCAGAATCGGCTACATAACCCATCGTTGCCTGATTGTAAGCATGGGTAACATTTCCCCAAAGCATCATTCCATAGTTGGAAAGCTCTTTTTCCTCGTTATTGGCAGCAAAATGTTCCAAAATAACAAAGGCCTTGTCGTTTACAGTCCAAATGTGATCGGCCATTCTTTTCAAAAGTTGAATGCGCGATGCATCGTAGCCACTGCCATCGCCTTGTGTGTTGGTAAAACCTTTGGTGAAGTCGAACCGATAGCCATCCACCTTAAATTCATCTAACCAAAAACTGTTTACTCTATCCACAAATGCCTTTGTATAAGCACTTTGATGGTTAAAATCATAGCCCCAGCAATAAGGAGGATGCGGACAAGTTTTATTAAACCAAGGGTTGTTTGGGGCAATTTGACCAGATCCATCCACATACATTTGCACCATTGGCGATTGGCCAAAAGAGTGGTTGAGCACCATATCAATGATGACTGCAATGCCCCGACGATGACATTCATCAATAAATGCCTTATAATCGTTGGTGGTTCCGTAGGCTTTGTCGGTAGCAAAATAAAACGACGGATTGTAGCCCCAAGAATCATTTCCTTCAAATTCATTGATGGGCATCAGCTCGATGGCATTCACGCCAAGGCGCTGAAGATAATCCAAAGTGTCTTTTA
>JADYZK010000240.1 GCA_020853175.1 Bacteroidales bacterium | reverse complement strand
TTTTGGGTTGTGTGTCGGTTTTTAAAGCATAATCGGAGCTGTCAAAACCATTGGTGATGACGCTGATAGGGGTGTTTGTTCTTTTCTCAAAATCGTTTTTCATGGTCGAGCCTACCGTCACAATATGGTCGGCTTCATCCAAACAACTTTGCTCCAATTGATCATGTTGGCGCTTTGCCCATTTGCCCGGCATCAGCTTCTCAAAATAATAGATTCCAGTCCAAGGATCGCGGAAATCGGCAATCCATGGTAGTTTGGTTTGCTGTTTTAATTGTTGGGCAATAAGGTGCATGGAGTGCGGAGGGCCGGACGAAACGACAAGGTCAACCGGTCGCTCGTGCAGATATTTTATTAGATAACGCACGGATGGTTTGATCCAAAAGGCTCGGGCATCAGGGATAAAAAGGTTACCTCTGATCCAAACGGCTATTTTTTCGATGAATGAAGGCCTTTTGGTACCATCGTTTTGAAGAAAACCATGTTGAAATTTAGTGTCTTTTTGCTTTCCCGTAAAAAGATTGTAGAGCATATAAGGCTCAAAAATCTTGGTTCCAATCACTTCTGTGCCTTGTGGAATATCGCTGAGAAGGGTTTCATCGCGATAAGGAATCTCTGGATTCAAAGGTGTGTAAACTACAGGTTCCCAACCGAAATCATTGAGGTATTTAACAAATTTCAGCCATCGTTGCACGCCTGCGCCACCCGACGGAGGCCAGTAATACGTGATGATGAGCACTCTTTTCATGCAATAGGAGTGGTTTTGAACTTCTTTACTTCGATGAATATTCCATAGCCCAACGCCAAAAGCAAAAGCAAAGAGGCGACGAAGGAAACTTTTTCTCCAACGGCATAAACTTTGGGCTCAAAACGCATTTCAATTTCTGAGTTGCCTGCCGGAACTTTCAAGGCGCGTAAAACATAATTGGCCCGTATCAAGGGTTGCTCTTCGCCATTGATGTAGGCTTTCCAACCTTTGGTGTACCAAATTTCGCTGAAAACCACCAAGCCTTCTTGTTTCATATCGGCCTGATAGTTAAGCTTATTGGGCTGGTAATCGGTAAGGTTCACAATGCTTCCATCGCTGCCTGAAGCAGGTAGATTTTGCAAAAGTGGTTCAAACTCTTTATTTACAACGGCAGTGCTGCGCAGATCGAAAGCAGTGAGCTCATCAATTTCTTCGTTGGGAGTATCCACGTATTTAACTTTGCTCACCGGCCACGCGTTTCCAAAAGCAGCGATATTTCTGATGGGTGGCGATTGCGGATTAAAAATGATATAGCGGGTGTTGAGCATATTAAGAACTTGATTTTGCTCCAATTGCGCTTGGATGCTGCCCAGGCTGAGGTCGTTTTTCATCACATTCGTTAAAAGGCTCATCTCCGGTTGAATATGATGTTCAATCATATCTTGATAGCGGCGCAATTTGGCCCCATGATATCCGCCGATGGAATGATGGAAATAGGAGGTGGTGGCGTCGTTAAAAGTGCTGTTGGTGAGATCCAAAACCCTGAAATTAGGATCTTGATCTTTCAGAATATCTTTGTTGGCAGTTGTGGCAGTAATGGGAAACTCTGCTTTATTTTTAGAAACAAAATTATTGTTGTTTAGATAGCGGGTGTTGATGTTCACCATGTCGGAAAGAATCAGCAAAGTAAGTGCTGCAGTGAGCCAGTTGGCTTTGATTTTGTTCATGCCAAAGGCATAAATGAATCCGGCAGCAAGGGTGATAAAAAAGAAACTGCGAAGGGCATCTTTTTTGAAAATGGTCATTCGCACCATTTCGAGCTGATTCACAAAAAGGTCAACTTGCCCGCTTTCTGATGGGCTTTCCTGCTTGATGCGAGCGAACTGTTCAACTTCGAAGGCACTTAAAAAATTAAAGAACAGATTAGGGACAAGATAAAACAACAGACTCAATCCGCCTGTTAAGCCAAAGGCGGCAAAAAACCATTTGCGTTTTTCTTTCAACAGCGATGGTTGTTTGTAAATTTCATACAGTCCGAGCACTCCGAGCAAAGGGATGGTGAGCTCGGCAATGACAAGTGTCATCGAAACAGCCCTAAATTTATTGTATCCGGGAACGTAATCGAGAAAAAAGTCGGTAAAAGGCATCCAATTTTTTCCCCAGCTCAGCAAAATAGAAAGGAGCGTGGCAGCAAGGAGTATCCATTTGTATTTTCCTTTAACAAAAAACAATCCCAAAAAGAATAAAAACATCACAATAGCACCGGCATACACCGGTCCAGAGGTGCCGGGCTGGTCGCCCCAATAGGCGTTCTGTTTGGCTAAGGTAGGTTTGAAATTTCTGTCCACATTGTCAAGGGCGGGATTTGCATTGCCTATGACTGCCGATCCGCCGCCTTTGGCATTTGGAATCAGCAGCGACCACGTTTCTCCAATGCCGTAGGACCAGTTGGTCACATAGCTTCTGTCGAGGCCTTTGGTTTGGTCTTCAATATTTTTTGTGAGAACGGGTTCGCCTCTCAAGCTCTCTTTGCCGTATTCCCAAGTGGCATAAAGATTGGTTCCATGCGTGAGGGTGGCCATCAAAGCAGCCAAAAGCAAAACGCCCGATGCTTTGTAAAAATTGGGCAATGTTTTAAATCGGATGGCATCCCACAATTGAACCACGCCCAGGATGACGATGAGCAACAGCAAATAATAAGTAATTTGTAAGTGGTTGGCTTCAAGTTGTAGTGCTAAGGCTATGGCCGTCAGCAAACCACCTTTGGCGTAATTTCCTCTGAAAGCCAGTACGATACCCGCTATCACCGGCGCCATGTATCCAATGGCATTCGCTTTTGAAGAGTGGCCCGCACCGAGGATGATATATAAGTAGGACGAAAACCCAAAGGCTAAAGCTCCCGCTAAACTGAGCCACGGATCAACCCGCATGACCAATAACAAGATGTAAAACCCTAAAAAATACATGAAGATGGTGCTGGCGGGATAGGGCATTCCGAAGGTGATGACCTTTTTTACATAATGAATGAGGTTGCCGTTGTACAACACCGAAATTTGCCAAGCGGGCATTCCGCCAAACATGGAGTTGGTCCATAGGGCTTCTTCGCCTGTTTTTTCACGAAAGTCGGAAATCTCTTTCGACATTCCTTTCCACATGGTGATGTCATGCTGATCGAGTCGTTTGCCTTCCAGCATGGGATGCAAAAAAGCCCAAGTAACCAAAATAAAAACAAGGACGGCGGTTACAAAAGGAAAACTTTTTCGCCAAATTATCAATGCGGTATTCATGTTAAGGTTTTTTGTCGGTGTTTTTAATATCTTCAAAATCAATGTATTCACCAATATCAGGATCAATTTTGGGCTTATCGTCCATCTCGGTTTTCACATAAATATCGCCTTCGTTCTTTCGGCCCGTGTAGGCGTTTGTAGAAGGTTGTTGGCTCATTTTGCCTGCCATTTTTTGAATAAAGCGGCGCATCAGCCAAGGGAAAAGAAACCTAAAGGAAAGACGTATGATATAAATGGATACTACGATCCAGAAAATGACCAGAAGGAATTGTTCCATAGTGCGATCGGATTGTTGAATATACAGATCAGCCGCAAAGATAAAAGATTCGCTGCAACTGCATGAAAACGAAGGTGAATATTGTAAGAAGTTTCATTTAAATTGTTTCCGTTCAGTCCATTGTGCGGAAATTGGACAAGGTGGAAAGCTAATTCTTTGGCACAACAAAACAGAAGGCAGTGCAAAGACTACCTTCTGTTAAACCTTTAATATAGAGCGGCTATTAAAAAACTATTTTGCGTCAGAAACGGTTAATCTCTTTCTGCCTTTAGCGCGTCTGGCCTTAATAATTCTGCGACCATTAGCTGTTGCCATTCTCTCGCGGAAACCGTGTTTGTTTCTACGTTTTCTGTTCGATGGTTGAAATGTACGTTTCATCTTGCCTATTTTTTGGGAGTGCAAAGGTATGTATTAATTCTTTTTATCCAAACCTTTGCACTCATTTTTTTAACAATTCTTCAAAAAGCTTATTTTCAATAATCTGTAAAAGTGCTTTTAAGCCTTTACAGGTGCATGTTTGAGGGTTTCAACAAGAAATTCCCAAAACAGTTTCACGGTATCCACATTCACTTTTTCATCGGGTGAGTGGGGGTGGCGGATGGTGGGGCCAAAGGAGATCATATCCCAATGGGGATAGGCTGCTCCAAGAATGCCACACTCCAAGCCTGCATGAATGACTTTTACTTCGGGGATCTTACCAAATTTGGTATTATAAACCTCTTTCATGGTGGTGAGGATAGGCGAGTGCACATTGGGCTTCCATCCGGGATAGTCGCCATGCGAGTAGGCTTCGGCACCTGCATTGGTGAAAACTGTTCTGATTTGTTCGGCCAAAACGGCTTTGCTGTCGTCAACAGAGCTGCGCTGAAGCGCTGCCATCATGATGTTGTTGCCTTTGAGTTTTATAATGGCCAAATTGTTCGATGTTTCCACAACACCTTCCATGTCGGCACTCATGGCAATCACTCCGTTAGGGCAGTTGGAAATGGCCTCAAACAAACCTGCTTGTGTCTTCAAATCAATTACTTGTTCTGGAAGCGGGCAAGCAGCAGCTGTAATTTCAATTCCGCCATCGGCAGCTGCAAATTCTTCTTTGGCTAAGGCGGCAAACTCGTGAACGTATTTCTCGAAAGCTGCTTTGTTTTCGGCAGGAACGACAACAGTTGCAAACGATTCGCGCGGAATGGCGTTACGTAAACTTCCGCCTTCAATAGCGGCCAAACGCATTCCATATTTTGCGGCGGCCAATGTCATCAGGGCATTCATGATTTTGTTGGCATTTCCTCTTCCTAAGTTGATATCGAGGCCTGAATGTCCACCTTTTAAGCCTGTGAGGCTAATTTTGTAAGCGGCAGCATTGCTGTCAACGGGTTCTAAAGTGGCGGTAAAGTTACCTGTGGTATCCACTCCTCCGGCGCAACCTACATAAAGTTCGCCTTCGTCTTCCGAATCCATATTGAGCAAAATGTCGCCGAATAAAAAGCCGGGTTTCAGCTCGTTGGCGCCGGTCATTCCGGTTTCTTCATCAATAGTGAATAAGGCTTCAATAGGGCCGTGTTCGAGGCTGTTGTCTTCAAGAACTGTCATGGCGGCGGCGGCGCCAATGCCGTTGTCGGAGCCTAAGGTTGTTCCTTTGGCTTTCACCCAACCGTCTTCAACATAGGTTTGGATAGGGTCTTTTTCAAAGTCATGGTCGGTGCCGCTGTTCTTTTGAGGAACCATATCGAGGTGGGCTTGAAGGATGATACCTTGCCTGTTCTCGTATCCGGGGGTTGCTGGCTTACGAATGATCACGTTGCCAATGGCATCAACCACTGTTTCGAGGCCTAAATTTTCACCAAATTCTTTGGTGAAGGCGATAATTTTTTCTTCCTTTTTAGAGGGTCGGGGAATTTGCGTTAGGCTGTAAAAATTTTTCCAAATTCCTTTGGGTTCCAGATCGAGGATTGAGCTCATGGTATTTTATTTTAGTTTTAAACCTGAAAATATTTCAAGCGATAAAAGTAGTGAATATTTTTTAGGGCATATGTGAATCTTTGTTAAGCAGTCGGATCTACACTTGTTCCGGAAAAGAAGGATGCGCTACAGTGGAAAACTTGTATATCGTTGATAATGATTATCGTTTCAATTTTTATTCCTCGTATCAAGAGGTGCTATGAGCAGATTTCATAATGATAAAAAAAACAGCCATTTGTTTGAAATGGCTGTTTTTATAAATCTCTTTCGTTTTATTTTTTGTTGGGAACGTCAAGTCCGAAGCCTTTGTGCTTGTCAACTTTTTTGAGTACCACTGACATAATCATGGCCAAGACACCAAAACCGGCAAAAATGAGTTCAGGAACGGTGTAGTCATACTTAACACTTTCGCCTGCTGCAATGGCTTCGGCCACTCCGGGATTGGCAGCACTGATGGCCCATCCAATAAGAATTGGCACTGCCAGCAAACCGATATTTTGTATCCAGAAGATCAAACCGTAAGCAGATCCCAAGAAGCGATCTTCAACAATTTTCGGTACTGAAGGCCACATGGATGCGGGTACAAGCGAAAAAGCTAAACCCAAAATTACAATAGTGGCATAAGCGATGAAACTGGTGAATGCTTCAGCAGGAACGAGTGCAAAAATCAAATGTGATACCGTCAGCAGAATTGCGCCATAGAGCATCATGGAAGCGCCTAATCCTTTTCTGTCGAGAAAAGCACCAATGAAAGGTGTAAGAATCATGGCTCCAATTGGGAAATAGGAGAACATGGCAGCAGCATCTTTAACATTGATATCCAATTTAGAAGCCAACATATCAGTTGCAAACTTTTGGAAAGGGAAGATGGCCGAATAAAAAAGTACACATAAACTGGCAATGGCTAAAAATCCCGGGTTCTTGAGTATCAACCAAATATCGCTGATGCGGAAGGCCTCTTCGGGTTCTGAGCTTGCATCGGCACCAATTTCTTTGTCGAGACGGGCATCCATAAAGGTATAAATCAAAAAGGTCAACAAACCGATAACAAGGAAACCTACACCCCAAAGTACAGCATTGGGGGCACCGCCGCTTTCTGCAAAAATGGGCGACAATCTAAATACAGCAAAAACACCCAAGCGGGCTGTTGCCATTTCCAAACCCATGGCCAATGCCAGTTCTTTACCTTTAAACCATTTTACGATGGCTTTGGATACAGTGATTCCTGCCATCTCAACGCCAATACCAAAAATGGCAAAGCCGAAAAATGCTAATTTGGCTGATGCAGGCACAGCTGTCCAAAAGGAGTTGAGCGAAATGGCTAATCCTGAAGCCGCAAAGCCTTCGGTAAGTGCGTAATATTTGATGGATGCTCCTACAACCATAGATATTCCGGCGGTGAGAATCGTAAACCTGATGCCCATCTTGTCGAGGATGATACCGGAGAAGATCAGGAAGAACGCAAAAACATTAAGGAAAAATTCTGATCCGCCAAGCATCCCGAAAGTTTCGGGCGACCAGCCGTGGCTGCGCTCAAGCAGGCTTTGAAGAGGTGCTGCCACATCAACAAAGAAATAGGCAAAAAACATGGTGATTGAGATCAGTGCCAAGGCAAACCATCGGGCTGTTGCTGATTCTCGCATGGACGTTTTAATTTTTTCCATAAAAATTTAGTAATTTGGGTTTAACAAG
>JADYZK010000239.1 GCA_020853175.1 Bacteroidales bacterium | reverse complement strand
GAGTATTTGCCCAAATCAACTATCGTGTGGATGGACGAATCGTTTTCGTTGGAAGAGCGCATGGAGGCGGAGTGGACCAAAGCCTGTGTGATGTACGACAAGCTGAGCGAGCATCAGTCGTTGCCGCAGCCTGAGTTTCTTTTCTCTTCGGGAAACGAGTTAATCAATACCCTCAGCGGAATTAAAACGATCGAACTGGGTCACCATAGCCTTTTCGCTGATCCCTTTACGGCCCTTTTTGAAACCAAGGTTCAAACTTCGTTCAACAAAAATTTTAAGCTGCTGCTCGAAGATCTGTTGTCCAAACAGAGTAAAAATTATCAGGTTTTCATTCTTTCCGACAGCAGCAAGCAACTCGAACGTTTGTTTACCATTTTCAACGATCTGCGTCAGCTGCCTGCCGATGCTACACAGTCCGTTTTTCAACCGGTGTATCATAGTCTTCAGTCGGGTTTTACCGACGACCAGCTAAAAGTGGCTGTTTATACCGATCATCAAATTTTTGAGCGTTACCATAAATTTCACCTGCGTGAAGGCTTTTCCGGAAAGGAATCGCTGACCATTAGCGAGTTGTACGATTTGAAACCGGGTGATTTTGTCAGCCATATTGACCATGGAATTGGGCGTTTCGATGGGTTGGAAATTGTGGATAACAACGGAAAAAAACAGGAAGCCATCCGTTTGTTCTACAAAAACGACGACATCCTGTATGTGAGCATCCATTCCCTTCATCGCATTGCCAAATACAGCAGCAAAGACGGGGCGGAGCCCACGCTAAACAAGCTGGGTTCCAACGCATGGAACAAGCTTAAAAACAAAACCAAAAGCAGGGTCAAAGACATTGCCCGCGACCTGATTAAGCTCTATGCCGAACGAAAAGCCAGCAAAGGCTATCAGTTTATGCCCGATACTTATCTCCAAAATGAGTTGGAGGCTTCCTTTATTTATGAGGACACACCCGACCAGATTAAGGCCACCGTTGATGTGAAGGCCGATATGGAGTCGGAAGCTCCCATGGATCGTTTGGTGTGTGGCGATGTGGGTTTCGGTAAAACCGAGATCGCCATCAGGGCAGCTTTTAAGGCAGTTACCGATTCAAAGCAGGTGGCCATTTTGGTTCCGACAACGATTTTGGCACTTCAGCATTTCAAAACCTTTAACGCGCGCTTGTCCGGTTTTCCGGTGAATGTGGACTATATCAACCGTTTTAAGTCGGCAGCCCAACAAAAAGAAACACTCGAAAAGCTTGAAGCCGGAAAAGTTGATATCCTCATCGGGACCCACCGCATCATCAGTAAAGATGTTAAGTTTAATAATTTAGGACTTCTCATTATTGATGAAGAACAAAAATTTGGGGTGGCCGCCAAAGAAAAACTCAAGCAAATCAAGGCCAATGTGGATACGCTCACCCTCACTGCCACGCCCATCCCCCGCACGCTTCAGTTTTCGATGATGGGTGCCCGCGACTTGAGCATCATCAACACGCCACCGCCCAACCGTCATCCCGTGCAAACGGAAATCCGTCCTTTTGGCGAACAGGTCATCAAAGAAGCAATCCTTTTTGAAGTGGCTCGCGGCGGACAGGTGTTTTTTGTGCACAACCGTGTGCAAAATATTATGGATGTGTATGATATGTTGCATCGGTTTGTGCCCGGCATCAACATTGGTGTGGCGCACGGACAAATGGAGGGCGAAAAACTCGAAAAGGTGATGATGGCTTTTATTGAAGGTGATTATGATGTGTTGCTTGCCACAACCATTATCGAATCGGGCTTGGATATTTCCAACGCCAACACCATTATTATCAATGATGCCCAACATTATGGATTGAGTGATTTGCACCAACTGCGTGGAAGGGTAGGCCGGAGCAACAAAAAAGCTTTCTGCTATTTGCTCGCCCCTCCGATGGTTACGCTCACATCGGAAGCCCAAAAACGATTGAGGGCCATTGAAGATTTTTCGGGATTGGGAAGTGGTTTCAGCATCGCCATGCGCGACCTCGACATCAGGGGTGCCGGCAATTTGTTGGGAGGGGAACAGAGCGGTTTCATCAGCGATATTGGCTACGAAATGTTTCATAGAATTCTTGATGAAGCCATTCAAGAACTCAAAGAAAGTGAGTTTGCTGATGTGTTTCAACTCGATCAACCTCAGCACTTTATCCGCGATTGTGTGATTGAATCGGATATGGAAATCCTTCTTCCTCCTGATTATGTGGATGCGCCTTCAAAGCGAATTAGTCTTTACAACGAGCTTGATAACATCGGAAAAGAGGAGCTGCTGCAAAAATTCACCGAACGCCTCATTGATCAGTTTGGACCTGTTCCGCGCCAAGCTGCCGATTTGATCAATACCATCCGCCTGCGCTGGATGGCCCGTGACCTTGGTTTTGAGAAAATTATTTTGCGCAACAAAACCCTTATCGGTCATTTCGTAAGCGATGCGCAATCGGCCTATTACCAAACCGAGCGCTTTACCAATATCCTTAAATTCCTTCAGGCAAATCCCAAAACCTGTCGTATCAAAGAGACCAACGATAAATTGATGCTTTACATCACCAATGTGCACCATGTGAACGATGCGTTGAGGGTGCTTCAACAGCTCTTTGATTTCAAAGCCTAAAATTTTCTCTTTTTTTTTATTTTTCAATGTCCTCACTTGATGTGATTTATGATTTATTGTTTAATTAATTTATTAAAACATTAAACAAAAAAGCAATTGTGATGTTTAGAGATTAGTTAAACACGTAAACAGAGACACAAAATGAAATTAAATACGCTTGCACCCCAAATTAAAGAGGCTTTAAACGGAAACAGAAACGGACACTCCATGCATTCGTGGATGGAAGCAGAAATACTTGGCGATGAACATCATGCCACAAGTATTGAAACTCCATTGCGCGATGATGCTTTCTTAATGGGCGATGACCAAAAGATGGCTGTAATTGAAAACCACTTCTCACAAATTATGGAAACGTTAGGTTTAGATATGAGTGACGACAGCCTGCACGGCACACCACATCGCGTTGCCAAAATGTTTGTGAAGGAGATTTTTCACGGTCTCAATCCTGAAAACAAACCCAAAATGTCGGTTTTTGACAATAAATTCCGTTACGGACAAATGCTTGTGGAGAAAAATATTAACGTCAGTTCCACTTGCGAGCATCATTTTCTGCCCATTTATGGAAAGGCACACGTTGCTTATATAGCCACTGACAAGGTGATCGGACTGTCGAAACTCAACCGTATTGTAGATTATTTTGCACGTCGCCCGCAAGTGCAGGAACGTCTTACCGTGCAAATAGTGAATGAGTTAAAAAAGGTCTTAAATACCGAAGATGTTGCTGTTGTGATTGATGCCAAACATTTGTGTGTGGCTTCACGCGGCATCCAAGACCATCAAAGCACCACCATTACTGCCGAATATTCAGGTGCTTTCTTGAACCAAAAAACACGCGAAGAACTGCTTGCCTACATTGGAATGAAAAGCTAAATTTTATTTTTTATCCTGCTTCTTTGAGGGGCAGCATGAAAAATAACGTCAGGTTTGCTACTATTTTTTACTAACACTTACTCACCTACGAAAGCCAAAAAACCGGCTGCTTCATCGAAGTAGTCCGGTTTTTGGTTTTAAAAACGAGTGTTGCCTTCTCCAAGTGTTTCAGAAATTGCAATCTCTTTGTCAAAAAATCGCCTTGTCAATTTTTATTTTGAGCTTCATTCTTCAACACAAATAAAGATTTTTGTTAAAAATTCTGTTAAAATCGTGAAGGTTGATGTACTTTTACATTTGATTTTAATTTGGAGTAGTAAATCTTATTCGCGAAGCAGAAATTTTTAACCATTTAAACACTTAATGATATGAAGAAAACTTTACTTTATCTTACTTTTATTTTAGTAGCAGTCAACCTTCAGGCGCAAGACTGCTCAAAACTATTCATTTCTGAATATGTAGAAGGGTCAGGAAATAACAAAGCCATTGAGCTTTATAATCCTACAGACCTGGCGATTGATTTATCTGCATACCAGTTGGTGCGTTATAGCAATGGAGGAACCACTCCTGATGCAGTAGCTTTAAGCGGAACAATTATGCCAAAGTTAACCTACGTAATTGTTCTCGATAAGAGAGATCCTAACGGAACCGGCCAAGAAGTAGCTGTTGACCTTGAGTTGCAAGCTAAGGCTGATTTATTTCTATCGCCCGTTTATAACGTGAACAGTACCATGTACTTCAACGGAAATGATGCGATGACATTGGAAACCATTGCAGGAGAAATTATTGATATTTTTGGGCAGGTTGGACCTCCAATGACAAGTGCTGACAAAGGCTGGGGAAATGTAAGTGATACAACAATCACCTATAACAGCGGCGAAGTGCCAACTTCCTACACCATCAATAATTATATTGTTGGCCCTTTATTTTGGATGGCATGGACAATGGATCATTCCCTCATTAGAAAACCCAATGTTAGAAAAGGCGTTACCGTGAACCCAAATCCTTCGTTTATGGTGCATATAGAGTATGACTCACTCCCAAGAAACACTTTTAGTTCGTTAGGTTCTCACGAATGTGAATGCAACGAACTCGGCATTGGCGAATCACAGAAGAGCAAAACTTTAATTTACCCTAACCCTACCACGAGCAACAAATTCTCTGTTGACACAGAAGAAGCCATCGCACGTATTGAAGTGCGTGACCTGAGTGGAAAACTTATTGAGCAGCGTTTGTTTGACGTACGCGCCAACACCTACACGATTGAAACTGACACCGAACTAAAAGGGATGTATTTGATAAAAATTATCTATCAGTCGGATCGTATCAGCACACAAAAGTTATTATTTAACTAAATCAAAAATCATATTTACACTCTCTACCATTAAGTAATCTATGCGAGACTTGATGATAGAGAGTGTTTTTCATCTTTAATGCCTCCATAGAAACGCAACAATCATGATAAAAAAAATCAGCTTGCTTCTGCTGTTCCTAGCAGTAGCTTTTGGAGTTTTCGCTCAAAATATTACAGTTAAAGGATTTGTTTATGATGGTGATTGGGGTGAACCCTTGCTAGGCGTAAATATTAGCTACGGCCCAGGCTTAGGTACTGTAACAGATTTGGACGGTTCATTTAGTTTAAAGCTTACGCCAGGTAAATACACATTGGAAGTAAGTTATGTAGGCTTTGAAAAACAATTTAAAGAAATTGAAGTT
>JADYZK010000238.1 GCA_020853175.1 Bacteroidales bacterium | reverse complement strand
TCGCGCCCTTTTACCGTCAAAAAGTTACTGGTAAAAATGGTGCTTGGGGAGGGATTCTTCCCAACATGAACAGCAATGGCGTTCTGCGTATCGAAGAGCGGGCATTGGCCGATGGGAGCATTGTAAATACCAAAACATCCACCAACGGAATGTGGGGAATCACCAATACAGTGAACCCCAGAGGCGGTATAGATGAGGTGTTGGTGATTACTATGGGACAAGTTCCGCTCACGGCCATGGACGACGAAGCCACGACCTTGATCAACGAACCCGTTACCTTTGACATCTTAGCGAACGATATTGTGGGATCATCGGCACTTAATCCTTCAAGCCTGAGCTTTGTCGCGGGCTCCGGCCCCAATCCTAACACACAGGGATCGTTTGGCCTCAACGCCGCTTTAGGAACCGTAACTTTTACTCCTGTAAACGGTTTTCTTGGAACTGCATCCATCGCCTATCGCCTTTGCGACATGAACGCCTTCTGCGATACCGCAACCATAACAACGAATGTTATTGTTGGGCTGACGAACTTTTATCCGGCTTTAGGTCCGGGAACACTGGCTTTTGAGGACTTATGGCCCGGAAAAGGCGACTATGATTTCAATGACTTGGTGATAGATTATCAGTTTGAGTTGACTTCCAATCCTTCTAATTTTATTGAGCAAATCAAATGCACTTTCACCCTTCAAGCTTTTGGAGCATCGTTTGAAAACGGTTTTGGGTTCCAGCTCGCGGGTAACATTGATCCTTTCGACCTTACCGTTTCGGGATACAGCCTTACTGAAAGTTATATTACGCTTGAGGCCAACGGCACAGAGGCCGATCAGCCTAAACCTACGATTATCGTTTTCGACAATGCGTTTGGCCTGATGCCTCATCCCGGAATGGGAATCGGAGTGAATACTGAAACGAATGCGCCTTACGTTGACCCTGTTACGTTTACGGTTTTGATCAATTTTAAACCTGATACTTACTCGTATAACGACATTGACATTGCCAATTTCAATCCCTTTTTGATTGTGAACAAAAACCGTTCTGTAGAAGTGCATTTGCCTAACTTTGCGCCAACGGCATTGGCCGACATGAGTGTTTTCGGCACAGGCGAGGATAATAGCGATCCCAACAACGGCAAGTATTATATGACGAATACCAACTTACCTTGGGCGATTAATATTTATGAGAAGTTCGACTACCCGATAGAAAAGCAAGAGATTCTTTGGGTCTATTCTAAATTTGCCGAATGGGCGATGAGCGGTGGCACGCTGTTCCCCGATTGGTACAAAAACCTGAGTGGTTACCGCAACAGCAGCTTAATTTATGTGAAACCTGCACGATAGATGATGTTGGTCTTTGGTAAAAGTTGAACCAAAACCTTCATGTACCTCGCAATGAATTCAAAAAAAAAGACCGCCTTTACAAGCGGTCTTTTTTATATGCTTTAGAAAAAGGATTAATCTTCTTCCTTGAGTTTTTCTTCGTATTCCTTGAGCAGTTTGGACTGAACATCGCCAGGTACCTGCGCATATTCGGCATATTTCATGGTAAATGTTCCACGGCCACTGGTGAGGGCGCTGAGTGAAGTGCTGTAACGATCCATTTCTGACAGCGGCACTTTAGCGTTGATGATCTGATATTTGCCATCGGCATCCATGCCCATGATCACAGCGCGGCGACCTTGAAGGTCGGTCATAACGGCACCCATCATATCTTCGGGCATGCGCACGGCGATATCATAAATAGGTTCCATAATTTTTGGGCCTGCGTTTTTAAAGGCATCAATAAAAGCATGACGACCGGCCAATTTAAACGAAATTTCATTGGAATCAACGGGGTGCATCTTTCCGTCATACACATACACGATGATGTCGCGGGCGTAGGAACCGGTAAGTGGGCCTTCTTCCAAACGCTCCATAATACCTTTCAGGATGGCAGGCATGAAACGTGCATCAATAGAGCCACCAACGATACAATTATTGAAAAGGAGTTTTCCGCCCCAATTAAGGTTGTGTTCTTCTTTGCCTCTGACAGGGAAATCAGTAGGATCTTTGTAGCCTTCAAAATAGGGCTGAATCATCATGTGCACTTCGCCAAACTGACCCGAACCACCGGATTGTTTCTTATGACGGTAATCGGCTCTCGCTGCTTTGGTGATGGTTTCGCGGTAAGGTATTTTTGGAGAATAGAATTCAGCATCAAGTTTAAACACGTGATCGAGGTACCATTTCACGGTGTTCAGATGGTATTCACCTTGGCATTTGATGATCAGCTGACGCAATTCGCGCGATAGACCGGCATGGAAAGTAGGATCAATGCGGTGCATGTCTTGTAAAATGCTTCCCAATTTTTCGTCGTCGGTGGAGCTTGCGGCTTTTACGGCAATGGTGAAAATGGGTTCGGGATAAACAATGGGTTCGAAGCCGTCGTCCGAGAATTTAGCATCAATAAGGGTGTCGTTGGCCCTAACATCTTTCAGTTTGATGGTCACAGCAATGTCGCCGGCCATCACGCGGTCAATCTTTTCGCGGTTTTTACCGTTAACGATCAGTAGTTGCGAGATACGCTCTTTATTTCCGGTGCGGGGATTGATTAAATCTTGACCTTCGTAAATTTCGCCTCCATATACTTTAATGAGCGAAACTTCGCCAAGATGCTGTTCGTTGGCCAATTTAAAGATGAACAAGGCAGCCGGATCAGTGGGAAGACAACGAAATTCTTTGCCGCTGGTAAGTTTGCGTGGGGCAACGCAGCTGGGACATGGGCAGGTATAAACGATGAAATCCATCAAGCGATAAACGCCAACGCCGTGTTTTGAAGCACCACAGAAAACAGGAAATACACCTCTGTTGATCATGCCCAACTTAATCCCTTTTCTTACTTCGTCCAGGTCGAGATTGTCGGTTTCAAAATATTTTTCCATTAAGGTTTCATCCCCTTCGGCTGCATTTTCAATCAAACTGCGGTGTAGTTTTTCTGCCTTTTGCACCTCTTCAGCAGGGATATCAAGTACGTCGGGAGCTCCACCGCTTGGTTTAAACACAAGCATTTTCATCAACATCAAGTCAATGATGCTGTCGAAACCTTCGCCGGTTTTAACGGGATACTGCGCCAAAGTCACTTTGTCGCCGTAATAATCTTTGAGTTGACGAACTGATTCGTCGAAGTTAGCGTTGTGGTGATCGAGTTGATTGATGAAGAAAACTACCGGAATTTCTGCTTTTTCGGCTTGCCTCCATGCATTTTCGGTTGTAGCTTCTACACCATTTTGACCGTTAACAGTGAAAATGGCAGTATCGGCAACACTTAGTGCAGCAAGGATTTCACCTGAATAGTCACTGAATCCCGGAGCATCAAGGATATTTATTTTTTTCCCTTCATGAAGGGTGTATAACAAGGAAGTATTGACAGAAATCTGTCGTTCTGTTTCTATTGGACGATAGTCAGAAACAGTATTTTTATCATCAACAGTGCCTTTACGATTAATGACCTTGCCTTCAAAAAGCATGTTTTCTGACAAGGTCGTTTTACCCGATTTGGCTGCACCGATCAGGGCAATGTTTCTGATCTCATCTGTTTGGTAAATTTTCATATAATTCTCTGTTTAATTAACACTTAAGCTATCAATAAAGGGAGCAAATTTAATCATTTCGGCCAAACAAAAAAACCTTGTTTCTTATTTAAACTGATGCTGAATAAGCTCTGAAATTCCACTTGAACCACAACCATTGAAGGGTGTTTTAGTCATCATAACGCAAGCTTTGGTTCGGTATTACTGCCTTGATAAAACACTGGAATCCATATTTGGTGAGGTTTTACTATTGGATTATAAGGCCGCAATTTGAGCCTTTATGCTTTGCCAACGCGCAGCATCCATTTTTGGACCGATTACTTCAACCACGTTGCCTGCTAAAATGGAACCAATTTTTCCCGATTTATCCAAGTCAAATCCTTGAAGGTAACCGTAAAGAAAACCTGCCGCAAACAAATCGCCTGCTCCTGTGGTGTCGTTGG
>JADYZK010000237.1 GCA_020853175.1 Bacteroidales bacterium | reverse complement strand
CCATGTCGAAAAAGCCTGTAACACGGTTGGTAGGTCCGTTGTAATTGCTAACGGGGCGGATGAGCTCTCTCGAAAACTGCACATTTCCAATCAGTCGGAGATGCCGAAATCCACTACAATCCCAAACGGCCATTGAATGGGCTTGGTTGTTTTTAAAGCCTTCAACCTTCATGTTGGAGCCTAAAAAGTCGAAATTAATATCTTGAAGCAGGTTCATTTCAATCATTTCCGATGCCCAGCCCGATGGTTTTAAACATAAATTGGCAGCCATAAAAGTATAAGATTGGTTTTCTTCCATCCCCATAACGGTGAGTGCGCAGTTGAGGTTGGAGCTTGTGGGAGTAAACTGAATGCCAAGGATAGAAAAATCATAATTGATCAAGCCGTTCTTCATCACTGGAATTACAAAGGGAGTATTCAGAGTATTTTGTGTGTAATAGGAAGCATCGGCTGAGGCCGGAGCGGCATTTGCTGATGGTGCATTTTCGCAGAGTTGCTGGAGTGTTGCAATATCATTTCCCTGTGGCAAGGCCGATCCCGAAACACGATTCCAAGGATTTTGCGCCGTCGAAATGGTAGTTGCCGTGCCTTCAAACACTTGATTTGAACTGTTGAAACGCAAGTTTTCAAAGGCTACCTTCACGGGATAAAAGCCCGAAGAGCCGCTGCCGGTAGGGAAGGGGTTGATCAACACCAGGCCTTCGCCACTGAAGCGACTGCCCTGCGACTGCGTAATGCTGCTGACCAAAAGATCAAAATCGCCCATCTTTAACCAGCTGCCGATGTTCATTGTTGCAACAGGAACTCTTCTGTCTTGTGGCACTGGAGCGGCGTTGCAGTTGCTGGTTAGACAAGGCTCTTCAGTATTGCCCGATGTGCCGCCTACCGTGAGTTTTCGAGTGCCGCCTATCCTATATGCAGGGGCGTTTTCATTGGTATTGGTGGGTTGCTCGAGGTACTTTACCCGCCAATAATATACACCGGCAGTTAGCTCAGATACATTAAAACGAACGGTTTTGAAAACAGAATCGTACAAAGCAGAAATTTCACCCAAGTTGCGTTCGTATTCCAAACGTATTATTTGGCGATTCACAATGGTGTTGAAATTACTGCTTCCCGAAAGTTCAAAAACAAGGCCTTCATCCACTTTGATCGGCGTATTATAGTCATAAATTTGGGTGGCATTGGCCAATCTCGATAAGCGTCCATTTAAAAATGGACTGATTCCGCTTCGTCCTGTGCGTATCGTAAACGATTGGTCTCCAGGCTCAACGATTGCATTGTTTTGTGGGGAGACTGATTTTGGAACCGGCATACCATAATGATAACCGGTTGTGTTGACAATGGTTTGCTCGATGGGATTGTTTCTAATTTCAAACGTATTGATCAATTCAAGGTCGTAATTTTTGCCTTTGGTGAGGTTGGCGCCGGTAAAATAAGAAGGTGCGGAAGGCGTTAAAAATTGCTGAATTTCTTCATTAGGTACCGTTTGCCCATTGCACTTGTTACTGGCATAACTGATAATATTCGGACTGAAGCTGAAACTGTTCATCCTGTTTCCTACGGTTACCGCATTGTCTATCAAGGTGATTTGCGAGGTTAGACGACTCAGGTTGTTGTCAAAAGGTGCCCAAGGCGCTACCACGGCAATATTTATAAAAGGAAGTGTGTCAATGCTTTGAGGAAAAATGGGTTGTTGTGAAAAGTTGGTATTCATGAAATTTTCTTCAATACCCCAGGTGAAGGAGCACACTTGACTATAGCCGTCGTTTCTGAAACTCATGCTGTTGTCGGGATCTACAGCCCTAACTCTAAAAGCATATTTTGAACCCACATTGAGCTGCTGATGGGTGCTGTTGATGGTGAATACCGTAGATGATACCCATTCGTCAAGAAACAAATTACCTGTATTTGAAGTCATTGCATCATTAATGTCCCGATTCGTAGGAATCACTTCAACCATTTGCACATTGTATTTGATCATTTTTATAAGACCAGCCGGCGGAAGCCACATGATGTTCACCAATTGTGGCGTTGAAGGCAGCAACGTTTCGCCACAATCGCCCATTCCTACCGAAATAATTTGTGGCGGATCAAGGGTAACGAGTTGCAGGTTGTAAGCGCATCCGCTTGGAAAGCCACTCGACAGGGGCATAGTGATTCCGGCACTATTGAAATCATAAGCTTCAAGACAAAAGGAATAGTTCCCTTCTGGAAGTTTTCTGGTACGGATCACTTGAGTGATGTTGATGCCGCCATATTCAAAATCTGACTCACTACCGTAATCTATTATGTCATTGATGTCTAATATTTTACTCTCAAAAGGTAACATTTTATAAGGCTGCTTTGGATTGTAAAATTCTTTGGTATTGACAAACACACCATTATCGCCGGTCATTCGTGCATGGAACTTAATAGACTGTTCTTGACCCGAAGTGTTGATGACTTGAATAAGGATTTTGTTGGGATTCTCAATAAAAGCTGTTAAATCGTTGGTGATGGGAGGCATAACATTCACAACGATTTTTATGGGTTGGGTGTAGGCGGCTGAAGCCATCAAAATATAGAGGCACAAGCCTAAGCTGATTTTAGAAAGTGTAGCCATATTGCAATCTTATTCTGTTTTCATTAAAAGTTCTGGAGGTTATTGCCGAAGAGTTGTTCAAGGTGTGCGTGAAGCCAACACTAAAGGTGTTTTTCTTTTTTAAGGTGTACCGGATGTCGGTGGAGAGGGTTTGAATGTTGCCGTCATTGGCATGGTTTACGATTCTTTTTTGGAAATTATAGGTGAAAGAAAAATTCATTGTTTTCTTAAAAAAAGTTTTTCTCAGGTTGGCTTGAAATCCGGGAATGGTGACATCGCTGTTGTAACTGCTTAACATGGTGTGCGATAGACCCAGGCCGGCGTTGAGCTGTATTTTGTTCATGCCGAGGTTATAACTCAACGCGTTGTAAAGAATGTCGTTGCGAGTAAATGCACGGGTAAACTCGTTTTTGTCATCCACATTGGTAAACATGGAATTGAATCCAATCTGATGTACGTAATCCGTTTTTGCCCAGCTGTATGAAGTGGTTAATCCAATATTTTGATTGATGATGCTCATATAAATGGAGTCGTTCATTTGTAAGGCACTGCTCAGCATCGTGGTTCCATAATTTGAATAGGTTAAACCGATAGAAGTTCGTGTGCCGGGAAGAAACATCAGGTTGAGCGACCCGATAGTCCGCCTTGAGGTAGCAACTTTGGTTTTGTCTAAGTTGTTGAACTGCAATCCTCCACTCGCGCCAATCATCACCTTTTGTTTGAGCAACGAAAAGTTGGTTGAAGCCAAATATTGTTGGAGATCGTCTTGAAGGTAATAGGCACCATGAGTGGAAAAACCGGGCTCCACATGACGATAAGAAAATTTGAAATTGATAT
>JADYZK010000236.1 GCA_020853175.1 Bacteroidales bacterium | reverse complement strand
GCTCCTGCTTTCTGAAAATTCTCACATTTAAAATAGAGTTGTGCGCCAACGCGATGGTTCATTTGTCCCGAAGTAAGTAAAGGCGTATGCTCAATATGCGGACGTATCAGCGCGTGGGCTTGCTCAATATCAATCAGTGTCGGAGGAGTTAACAGTTTCATCTGTTGGATGATATAATTTCATTTATAAGTATTTCACAAGCTTCTTCCATCAGTAGAAAGGTCTTTTCGTAGGTGTCGAAACCTTGTTTATAGGGATCGGCAACGGGAATATTTTTCCCGGGTTCGATGAGGTTCATCAAAAAATCGAGCTTCTTGATATCCGTTTCATTGCGTGCCAACCGTTTGGCTTCCGTCATGTTTTGAATATCCATCACGTAAATCCTGTCGAAACGATCAAAATCTTCTTGTCGGAACAAGCGCGATTTTTTGTTTTGGAGGTCAACACCATATTTCAAAGCTACTTCTGAAGCTTTAGGATTGGGCGGATCATTGATGTTGTAAGGTTCAAAACCCGCAGAATCAATGTTACCTTTGAGGTTTTTTTCGTGAAATTTCATTTTTAAAATACCTTCGGCCATGGGCGAGCGACAGGTGTTTCCTAAGCAAACAAAAAGTACGTTCATTTTAAAAGGTTTTAGTGGTTTTAAAGAAGATTTTTCAAGAAGTTTTCATGCAAAATTCAAGCTGTTAAGGTCGTTGCGAAGCTGCTGAATGGCTTTTTCAATCAGTTGTACTTCGCCTTCTAACATCATTCCTGCCAGGGAATTTTTGTCGGCCTCAGCAGGAAGTTGGCTGAGACTGAGGTAGATGAGCTGAATAATCTCTTCTTTGGCTGCTTTTGTAAGTTGCCAAGATGTGTCGCTGATGAAAAGCTGCTGCGACAAGTTATAATCAAATTCTTCGCGGATGCCCTTGAGCATGAAGGGGGCCAAATCGGCAGCCATTAAACTTTCGGGGAGGTAGCGAGCCACCAGAAGCTGCGGTTGCAGCCGTTCTAAAAACAATACCAAACGCTCGCTGGCTTGTATCCTCAGGGGCAACATGGTCTTAAATCCTTCAACATTGATGTGTTCTTTTTGGCTATTCAATACCGATAGTAATTGTTGGTTTTGGTGCTGCAAGAGATTTTTTAACGACTGCATCCATTGGCTCGACAGGAAATAGAAAAAAATCAACGCACTGAACCATAATGCAATGAGAATAACATAAAGTATCATTTGTGGTATGTTTTGTAGTGAAATTACTTCAAAAGTAAGCATTTCAAAAGAAAAATCATGAAGAATATTTTTTTCAAAGCACCAAAAATCTACTTTATTTCGTTCAACCCGATAAAAAACAGGTGGAGGCCAAGGCGTTTATAAAAAGAAAAACGTCACTTATTTCTGCCGCAACCATTCGTTGTTAGATTCACTCTTCAAATTCATTGAAACGCTCGCGCACAGACCGAATGAAACGGGTCAAAAATGTTTTCTTATTTTAAACAAAATCTCAATTACAAAAGATGAAAATTACATTTACCACCGTTATCATCATAGTGGCACTTGTTTTTCGCGTAAATGCACAGCCTCAATATGTTGCAAAAGTTGAAATGGGCTATATCCAATACGCCTATCGTTTGGTGATGGTTGACCCGGGTCCGAATTGGAAGGGTAATTATCTGAATAGTGACAACAACGGTTTTGGCGTCAACGTGATGAACGGAATTGCTTTTGGAAATCGCAAAGGATTTGTAGGAATTGGCCTTGGTTATCTTAATTTTGAAGGGGTTAATGGGGTTTCGGTTTTTGGAGATTTTGAATATCTGCCTCTAAAAACAAAATTGACCCCTTTGCTCAACGTCAAGTTTGGTTACAATCACATCTGGAATCAATATGAAGGCGGCACTGGAACCATGCTCAGCGAATTTGCCTTTGGATTGAATTATCAACTAACTCCGAAGCTTGATATTTATTTAAAAACCGGAATGCTTTTCATGCAACATTCTTTCTTGGTGCCGGCTTTTGTGGGGGTTAAACTGCGATAGCAGCTTCGTTTCCAGCGGATATTTTCCTTTTTAGTCAGTTCAAACAGTCAGTAAATGGCTGTTTTCTTCTAAAAAATGTTCGGCAATCTTGAATCGTCTATTGTTCATAAATTCACAGAACATCCACCTAATAGTTTTACCTTTGCGCATTAAAGCTTCAACAAGATGGAGAAACACCCATTACTCTCGAAAAGGGTTAAGTCATTAGGCGAATCAGCGACCCTTGAAATGACCCGCAAAAGCCGCGAGCTGCGTGAACAAGGTATTGACGTGATCACACTTAGCATTGGCGAACCGGATTTTAATACGCCGGAAGCTGTTAAGTTAGCTGGTATTCAAGCTATTGTGGACAATAACACGCACTATCCTCCCGTGCCCGGAACAGCCGATTTGCGCAAAGCGATCGTTAAAAAGTTGCTTCGCGACAATCAACTCAATTACAACATTTCGCAAATTATCGTCAGCAATGGAGCTAAACAATCCATTATGAACGCCATGATTGCCTTGTTGGACGAAGGTGACGAAGTAATTGTGCCGGCACCTTATTGGGTTTCGTATCCCGAAATGGTGAAGTTGGCCGGTGGTCGCCCCGTTGTGATTGAAGCCGGAGTGGAGCAAGATTTTAAAATTACTGCCCAACAATTGGAGCAGGCCATCAACAACAAAACCAAGGCCTTCATTTTTAGCTCGCCCTGCAATCCAACCGGATCGGTGTATTCACGCGAAGAACTTCGGCAATTGGCGGAGGTTTTTGGTCGTTATCCACAAGTGATGATTTTTTCTGACGAGATTTATGAATACATCCAGTTTGGCGAAAAGCATGAAAGCATTGCCCAGTTTACGGAAGTTTTCGACAGGGTGGTGCTGATCAACGGCTTGTCGAAAGGCTTTGCAATGACCGGATGGCGAGTAGGCTATATGGCTGCACCTCAGTGGCTTGCCGATGCCTGTAATACCATTCAAGGACAATACACTTCGGGAAGTTGTACCATTTCGCAAGCTGCAGCCCTCGAAGCCATGAACACCGACCCTAAAACGTCCGTTGAGTTGAAAGATATGATTTACCAGTTTGAGCAAAGGCGCAACTTGCTTTACCAACTGCTGCTCGATGTGGAAGGTTTGGTGCCCAACAAACCCGATGGCGCGTTTTATATGTTTCCCGACATCAGCGCTTATTTTGGCAAAACCTATGGTCAATACGAGATAAAAAACAGCTACGATCTTTGTCTGTATCTCTTGGCCGAAGCCCATGTAGCCTTGGTGAGCGGCGATGCTTTCGGCAACGACAACTGCATCCGCTTTTCGTATGCCACCTCGCCCGAGATGATTGCCGAAGCCGTTAAAAGGGTGAAAAACGCTTTAGAAAGATTAAAATAAACTGATTTATATTGAATAAGCCTATCAAAGATATAAGTCGAAAAATCATTGTTGAAGACGATATCAACCGTCTTTTTGATGATTTTAGTCAACAACACATCATGGTGATTGGCGATGTGATGATAGATTCCTATGTTTTTGGAACTGTTGATCGCATCTCACCCGAGGCACCCGTTCCTGTGGTGGCTGTAAAACAAAGGATCAACCGCTTGGGAGGTGCTGCTAACGTGGCCCTCAACATCCATGCCTTGGAGGCTCATCCGGTATTGGTTTCAGTAATTGGTGCCGATCAACGTGGAAATGATTTTATGGAGTTGCTTAAAAATGAGCATCTTATAAGTGAAGGAATCATCATAAGTGCACAACGACCCACCACAACAAAGTTCAGAATCATTGGAAACAAGGTGCAGATGTTGCGTGTGGATGAAGAAACAACGGAAGACATTTCAACTGACGAGGAAACGCTTTTGGTTCACAAAGTTGAACATTTGCTTCAAAAATTTCCCATCAAAGTGATGATTTTGCAGGATTACAACAAGGGTGTTTTGACCGAAAATTTGATTCTTCAGTTGGTAGCCTTGTCTAAGAAATACCATGTAAAGGTTGCCGTTGATCCCAAGAAAAAACATTTTTTGGCCTATAAAGGAGTCAATCTTTTCAAACCCAACCTCAAAGAATTGAAGGAAGGTTTGGATTTGAGTTTTCAAACCGAAACCCTAACTGAAATCAAGGCAGCCGTGTATCAATTGCAGCAAATGCTTAAAGCTGACATGGTTATGGCTACCCTTAGCGAAAAAGGGGTGCTTATATCGGAAGAAAAGACCGATGGCAGTACTGCTTTTCACCATCTCGAAGCACATTTACGTAGCATTACCGATGTTTCGGGTGCAGGAGACACCGTTATCAGCGTGGCTGCTTTGTGCTTGGCATTGGGCGTTGACACGGTTTGGCTTGCCGAAATGGCCAACCTTGCCGGCGGTTTGGTGTGCGAAGAAGTGGGTGTGGTGCCTGTGAACAAAAACAAATTGCTTGCAGAAGTGTTTAGAATATGGAACCGAAATCAACCGGTAGCAGAGTAAATTATTTGAAGAGAAATGAAGCAAAAAGCATGGCGTCAACAATAGCAAAGAAGGAAGAAGTAAGAACGATGTTCAATAATATTGCCGCGAGGTATGATTTTTTAAATCATTTCCTTTCGGCAGGTATTGATCGAATTTGGCGTAAGAAGCTCGTCAAAATGCTGTTAGAATCTAATCCGCAACAGATTTTAGATGTTGCCACCGGAACAGCTGATTTGGCCATTGCCTTGGCAGCAAAAACCAAATCTCCTATTATTGGTGTGGATATTTCTCAGGGCATGTTAGACATCGGTCATCAAAAATTGAAAAACAAAGGCCTGGATCATCAAATTACGCTCGAATTAGCCGATTCGGAGGCTCTGCCTTTTTATAACGAAACTTTTGATGCAGCCATGGTAGCCTTTGGTGTGCGCAATTTCGAAGACCTCGATCAGGGATTGAGCGAAATCAGTCGCGTTGTTAAATCCGGAGGAATGATTGCCGTTCTTG
>JADYZK010000235.1 GCA_020853175.1 Bacteroidales bacterium | reverse complement strand
CACCCAGTTGTTTGGCTTTGTTGAGGTGGGTTTCAGCAGTTGTGAAATCACGTTCGTAAATAGCCACAACTGCAAGGTTGTTGTAAACAGCAGCTGATTTGTCAGTCATAGTAGCAGCTTTTTCAAGCAACTTTTTGCCTTCAGCAATGTTTCCAAGACTGATTTCAACATCTGCAGCATTCAAAACAGCCCTCATACATTTAGGGTGAATATTCATGGCACTGGCGTAAATCATTTGCTGTGTTTTATGATCTTCGGTAAGTGTAGCTGCATAAAGCAGTTCGTTCAAAGTCAATTGCGATGGGTCAGTAGTAGAAAGATTGGCGATGGCTTCGTCTGTCTTTTTAGGTTCAAGTGTGTTCACTGTGATGATGGCACGACGCAATGGAGGCAAGATATCTTTTTCAAGTTCAGGATAGATCAAAATCATATTTCTGATTTCCTGTTCACGTTGTGCAGGGTTAGCCGAACGTATAACGTTCAAGATAGCGTTTTTGTCTTTAATTCCGGAAGCTTCAACAGCTGCCATAAAGCCATTCCAGTCAGGGCCATTACCGCTTTTCACAAAATTGAGGTCTTTAACGTCCTTCACAGCAAGTATGTTGTCTTTTTTTCTCAACATCGTTTTTACTTCGCCATTGAGATAGTTAACGGCAGTTGTAGCTCTTTTTTCTGAAAGTCCTTCGTTGAAGGTTTCTTCTCCTTCAGGTGAAGCCCAACCGTCAACAGTGATGTCTTTCAATGCAAATCCTTTTTCAAGGTTTTGGGTCACGTTTTTCAATGCTTCTTTATTGGCTTCCATTTTGTTTAATGGAAGTGACAAATTGAGGTTGTGTTGGTTCACCAAATAATAAATTGCTGCATTGTCAGCAATCACGGTTACTTTTTCATATCCATGAGGTGCAGTAGAAGTTTTGAAATCATCAGCAATACGTTTTGAGGTATAGATTACGCCATCTTGCAACTTCCTTTGTGGCACAGCGAGGTAGGCTTCATTTGTCCTCACATCTTCGCGGGTAATGTTGGTGATGGTTTTGGCAGGATAAACAAGCGGTGCAACAACCAATTCGCTCACTTTCATGTTAGGGTGATAAGGAATCTTATCGGTATAAGTAAAGGTTCCTCCGTTGGAATAGTTGACGGGTGTTCCGTCGCCGGCAACGCCTTCACCTTTAAAGTTAACAGTTTTTAACGCTACCGAACCACCGTCGTACATGAGCACAGGAGTAAAGTTCATTACAGCATTTTTCTTGAAATATTTTGGAGGGAAGGTTCCTTTGATGGTAACTTCTACTGAATCGCCTCTTTCTTCCAAAGGATTAGGTGTTGTAACAAAAGTTACATCGTCAAAATTATCTACCATGCTTTTGATGCTGGTGCTGACAAATTTGTATCTCAAACCAAAGTTTAAGCTTGCGAAGAGGTCGCTTTGGTATGTACCTTCTGGCCAGTGCCTGTCATCAGCACCATTATCGGTGAAGGCATCCAAACGGTCAGAATCACTAAAGTTAAAGGTGTAATCAGCATAAACATCAACTTTTGGGCTGGCGTGATAGGTAAACTCTGCACCCACAGGTACTGTCCAAGCTGAAGCTCTGTCGCCTAACCAACCTTTTTCAATGTCGTTAGTTCCATATCCGATTTCCGGATCGAAAGGAAGGTTGCTAGTAATATCAACAGCTCTGGCCTGCCAATTGATTTGACCCACTCCAATATGTAAGCCGAAATCAAACATTCTGTCGGGATTGTAACCGGCAAAAAGATTGACCATATTGAAAGAGGCATTGATGGAACCTATAACGAATTTACTCTCATCAATAATCGCGTTAACGACTTTGCCATTGTTGAGTTGGTCTTTTTCGCCACCAAAAGCACCCATTCCAACTTTAGCAAAAGCACCAAAAACAGGTGTAAATTGGTAACCTGCACCAAGCTTGGCGTTAAATTTAAAATGAGCGGGGTCGGCTAAAAAGCCGTACATGTTAAGGTCGCCATTGAATAGGCTCAGTCCAGCTTCACCAAAAACATGAAAGTAAGGATCAAATACATTTGATTTACTGGTTTTGGCTTCTGGCGCTTTTTCTTGACCATAAAAATGCATGGGCATGAAAGCCAGCATCAAGATCATTGCAAAGGCTGAGAGTAGAAGGTTTTTTTTCATAACGAGAGATTTAGATTTGCTACTATTTAATATTCAATAACTTCTTTGTGAGTTGAACTGTGAATTCAATATAATTGCTGCAAAAATATGCAATTTATAAGGAAAAGCCAAAATATTTTATAGCCAACTTATAATCATACAGTTTGTTCAACTACATTAAAGTAATTTTTGTAGAGACGTCATTTACACTTAAAAATAAACAATTCTACAATCATGTAAACAAAGATAGGTTGTTTTTGTTCAATTTTCTTTATTCTTCAAAAATAAATATAAATAGGTGATGGTTTTGATTGAAGCAGCTTGATTGAGGCCTTTCCTACTGTAATTGTTGGTAGCAATGCCACAAAACAATCCCGCCGCAAACAGCCACATTGAGTGAGTGTTTGGTTCCTGATTGTGGAATTTCAACTGCGAGATGACATTGTTCAAGTGCCTCATCAGAAACCCCATCTACTTCATTTCCAAATACTAAGGCAGTTTTTTCAGTAGCTTGGAAATCCCAAAGGGGAACACTTTGTATTGTTTGTTCGATTGCAACGATAGTAAACCCTTCTTTTTTAAGTACGTCAATGGCTGACTCGGTGCTTTCATAATAGTGCCATGTAACAGTTTCTGTCGCTCCTAAAGCGGTCTTTTGTATTTCGCGGTGCGGCGGACAAGCGGTGATTCCACAGAGATAAATGGATTCTATTTTGAAAGCATCGGCAGTTCTGAAAAATGATCCTATGTTGTTGAGCGAACGGATGTTGTCGAGTAAAATTACAACCGATAGCTTCCTTTGGTCGGCAAAATCTTGAGGGCTGGGACGGTTCAACTCATCCATTGATAGTTTTCTCATTTTTTATTTGCAAAATTATAAAACTCAATCGTTCTGCGGAAGTGCTGTTATTCGGCAGATGAATTATCTTTGCTTTT
>JADYZK010000234.1 GCA_020853175.1 Bacteroidales bacterium | reverse complement strand
TCATCAACAACTAAAACATTCATCATGGTTTTTTCATTTTGATTGAATAGGATTTATTTCATGATTTTCCAACACAAATGCTTCTGAATTGGTCAAATCAGCAAATGACTGGAGTTGCAGCATTATTTTTTCAACATCGAAGGCTTCAAAGCTTTTTGTAAGGCTATCGGCCAGCTCAACCAAAACTTCAATTTCATTTTTTTGGGCATAACGATGAAGGTGGAGGGCAAAGTCGGCAGCATCGCGCACAAAATGACCGTCGTGGGCCGTTTGATACAATTGAACCAATTGACGCGTTTCAACATCGGTGATGTCAAGTATAATTTTTGTAGTATTTTGATCTAAAACACTGGTCTTCTGTCCATTGGCAAAACGCTTCAAGAAATCAGTGAAGGCCAAAGTGGATTCAGGCAGCATAAAATCAAAGTTAATCAACGACACATCAAGCGTTTCGATAGAAAAATCAGACTTATAGACCACCACCAAAGGCATCTCCAATTGTTTTAAAAAAGCTAAAGTTTCAGGCCGATTCTCGATTTTTTTTAATTCAAAAGCATCAATAATAAAAATAAGTTTTGGCTGCATTTTTAGGTGTAGCGCAAATAAATCAATGCTAGGATAAACGTCACAATACAATTTTAAATCGCTGAAACACTTATCGCAATTGACTTTTATATCAAGATCGTTGCTGAGCAAGCTCAATTGCGATTGCGAAAGTTGTTGCACGTTTTTAGAGCAGATATACCGTAGATTTGTCTTCTCGGGAATAAAATTAATAGACGGAAACGACAAATAAAAAGTTGTTCCGATGTTGGGCGTGGAATCCACATTTATGGTTCCACCCATGGCAGTTATTAGGCGTTTGGTGATGGTAAGACCCAAGCCCGTTCCGCTTGTGCTGTTTTTTGTGGACTCACTTTGATAAAAAGCGTCAAAAATATGATTCAATTCCTTGTTTTCCAATCCTATACCTGTATCACTGATGGTTATATTAAGCGTTAATGATTGAGCCCCTTCAAATTTTATTTCAGTTTTAAGTGATATTTTTCCCTTTTCGGTAAATTTAATGGCATTGCCAATCAGGTTGAAGAGGATTTGCCGCAGATAAGTATCGCTAAAGTGGATTGCTTGTGGAAGGTGTTCATCTATTTCGATCTCAAGTTCGATATTTTTTTGCGCATAGATGGGTTCGAACACAAGTTTCACTTCATTGATTAAATACCTCACATCTAACTCTTTATACTCAATATTGAATTTTCCAGATTCAATTTTCGATAAATCAAGAATATCATTAATAAGCACCAATAAACTTTGTCCACTACTTCTAATAGACTGTAAATAAGCCAATTGCTGTATATCGGTGATAGAACGTGAAAGGATGTCACTAAAGCCGATGACCGAATTCATAGGGGTTCTAATTTCGTGGCTCATATTGGCAAGAAACTGGCTTTTGAGTTTGTTGTTGTGCTCGGCCTCTTGTTTGGCTACAAGAAGTTGCTCGGTGTATATCCGAAGTTTTGCTTGCGTATCTTCAATTTCTAAATTTTTACCCCGAAGGAGTTTGTTTCGTTGCGAAATGTAATTCAAGAAAAAAACCAACATGAAAATCACAAAAACGAGAAAGCCCAAAATAATGTAGAAAAGAAGGTTGTTCAGCTCCTGCTTTTTAATTTGCAGATCGGCCAAATCCTTTTCGTTTTTCAGCAGCGCTATTTTGCTATCCGTTTGCTCACGGTTAAAGCTGGCCTGCATTTGAAAAACAGTTTTCTGTATATTTTCATTTAAGATGCTATCATTGAGCGCTGTAGCCTTCTCTAACAATTCAATAGCTCCGAGGGTGTTGCCTTTTCTTCGTTGAATCTGGTACATGTATTTGTAAGCATCTTTCAATGCTGAACGGTTGTTGGTTTGTATGCCGTTTTTTATCGCTTCGGCCACAAAAGGTTCGGCTTTGGCAAAACTTTTGGCCTCGAGGTATATTTCTGCTACTTTTAAATTGTTGATGGCCAAATAGTACAAATCATTTTCCGATTTGTTGAGTTGAAGACTATGTAAAAAATAATTCAACGCCTTTTCAGTATTTCCTTTGCGCAAAAAAACCTCGCCAATATCATTATAAGAAATCGCTACCCCGCGTTGCGAATTTATCTCGCGATTCACTTCCATAGAAAGAATAAAATATTCGAGGGCGCGATCCAAATCATTTTGGTTCATATAAACATGACCGATATTGTTGAGGTTCATGGCAACGCCAACCAAATTGTTCTGCGTTTGTTCTATTTGAAGACATTCACGAAAATTGCGCATGGCCTCATCGTAATTTCCTAAAGCTAAGTATATATTTCCCAATCCGTTGGTAGCATATACAAAGCCGGGAATAAAATCCAATGAATCGGACAAAAGCAATGCCTCTTGATAGGCTTTTATGGCCTTTGAATACCGATCCATTCGCCGGTAGATCAATCCTAAATTGTTTTTAGCGTTGATCACTTGAAGTGGATTCGACATTTCCAAAGCCAACTTTTCTTGAAACTCATGCCAAAAAATGGCCCTATAAAAGCGATATTTTTTACGATTTTCAAGCCCTTTTTGACCAATCATTTCGAGCAAGATATCAGTTGCAGCAACTTGCTTTGCTGTCTCAAACACAAGATTAACAAGTGTTTCTGCTTCTTTACTTTTACCATCCAACTGAATTAGACTATCAGCTTTTTGGATGGTTTTATCCAGCAACAAGGAATCGGCCGCTCGTGTGTTTTGCCCCAACCCTTCAACAAAAAACATCATGGCCACACACAAAACAATGGTGATGGGCAAAAGTTTGGCAGTCATCATTTTAATCAGGTTGATCTTAGTAAAAGCGTTTTCGATGCTTCAAAAATAGAGATTTGCATTCAAATTTGCACACTAAATGTTTAATTCTGTTAAAAGCCTTGCCAATTTGCCCCCATCAGATGAAAAATTAAAACAAAACTCACATTAAACCGTTTAGTAAAAAACAAAAAAGATGCAACAAATACTTCAATTCAAGCATATTTATATTGGCATTGGACTACTTTTGATAATGCAATTAGCACAATGTCAAAACGTTAACAATAAAGATTCATCATATAACATCCCCGAAGGCATGATCAAGAAAATTGACAAAACAGAGGCTGAATGGTTAAAAGAACTTGGCCCCGAGAAATATAAAATTTTACGGCAATGCAGCACTGAGCCGCCTTTCACCGGAAAATATGTGAACCACAAAGGCGAAGGAAACTACGTTTGCTCCGGTTGCGGTGCTGTTTTGTTCAGCTCCACATCAAAATATGATTCAGGATCGGGATGGCCCAGCTTTTTTGAATCGGTCGAAAAGGGAAAAATCAAAGAAATTCGGGACATTAGCTTTGGTATGATTAGAACTGAGATTAAATGTGCCGCATGTGATGGCCATTTAGGACACGTTTTTACCGATGGTCCGGCACCAACGGGTCTGAGATATTGCGTGAATTCTGCATCCATTGACTTTGTTGCAAAATAAAGAATCCGGTCACTAATTCTCTGGAATAATACCACCGAAAGGGTGATTTTACTTGAGCAATAGTTTTTGTAAACTGCTAAATTTGAATACAATAGAATCACTTTGGGCTTTGTTTTCAAACTCCACATAAAACCCTTCAAAACTTCGGTGGTAGCGGGGCTTTCTCGTTCCATCTTTCACATGAATACATTGTTCGTTGTTTTTGCAATAAAATGACAATGCATCCGACTGCAAACTACTGTCGTCAATTACTTTCAATTGAGTGATATCAATGTCTATAAGCGAAAACGAAACCTCAAAATGATCCATAGTATCTTTTTCCAAAATCATTCCCGATGATTGAATAAAAAAGATTGAAGAGGGATTTGATTTTAAAGTATCATATTCATTTTCAATGCTTGATATTAGTTCTAACAGCTTTAGTTTTTGCTGCCCGCTTTGTCCAAAAAGCACTGGATGAAATCCTAAAATCGAAATAACAATCAAGACATATTTCATGACGAATGGGCGATATCGTTCATTTTTCAAAACCATACAAAAAAGTATTTTAACTCAGCAGTTGCGAAAAACCAACTTACTTCTTAACCTGAGCCATGGCATCGAAATAGCGTTTTGTTTCGCTTACTACCACGCCCGACAGCAACAATAAAGCAATTAAATTGGGAATAGTCATAAACGTGATGACCATATCAACAAAATGCCACACGATGTCGAGACCCCAAATTGCACCAAAAAATACGAAAAGACCATAAAGATAAAGAAATGGTTTAACGGCCTTTTCGCCAATAAGATAAATGGTGGCTCTTGATCCATAATACGACCAACTGATGATGGTTGAAAAGGCGAATAACAGCAGGCCAAACGAAATAATATGGCCTCCCATGCCATCAATTCCAAACCTGTGCAAGCCAATATTCATAGCATCCACAGTCATTCCAACACCTTTATTTCCGGTTTGCCACGAATCGGTAACGATAATCATAAGGGCAGTCATGGTGCAAATGATAATGGTATCAATCATTGGTTCAAGCAGCGAAACAACGCCCTCCCTGGCCGGATACTCCGTTCGCGCGGCCGCATGAGCAATGGGAGCAGAACCTTG
>JADYZK010000233.1 GCA_020853175.1 Bacteroidales bacterium | reverse complement strand
GAGCAAGCCGACCTCATCATCTCAAAGGGTATATGGGAAACCTCGAAGGCTTAATGCACTGCAAAGACAGCCGGATTTTCTTTCTTCTGATGGCCAAATGCGAAGTTGTAGCAAATGGTCTTCAGGTTGAAAAAGGAAGTTTTGTTGTGGCTGTAAATCCTTACCAGTAAGGTTGTTGGCGTTAAGCAAATGCTTTTTATTCTTGAATGGCAGTTTCTAACAATATGATTTTATAGTTATCGGTAATCCCCAGTTTAATCCATCCTAGTTTTTCCTCATCTGAGGATTTTAACTTTAATCCAATATAGGATAATGTGTTGTTAGGTATTACGTTGCTGTTATAATCATGTGTTACAAAGTAGGAACGCACGGTGTCATTCGTCATGTCAGGATAAGGTCCGTCAATAGTTGCGCTATAACCTTCTGTCAAAACAAAATTCTTGGATTGATACAGATCTGACAGATGAATAACATCATTGTCATTCAGGTAATTCACCTTGAAAACATCTGTTTGAATTGAAAAAACAGAATCATATTCATTGATTCTTATATTGGAATAAGTTTGATAATATTGAATATAAAATGGTGATCCATTTTCGCCATAATAAGAATGAACAAAAGAGCTGCAAAAAGTAGTATCATTAACTAATTGGCCTTTTATAGAACAATTTTCCGACAAACATGCAATTGAAGCAGCCGGATGTTGACCCATACCCGGCGAACCCCATATCTCACTTTTCAGTTTAAAATCATTGACACCATCTTCATTGATGTCTATTTCCAAAACGCTCGCCGTGTTATAGCCGCCAACAAGCAAGGTGTCGTAGCTGTTAACTATCATCTTGTTGGTTTGGCCCATTTGAATGAAGTCCTCTTTTTCTTCTTTTTTACAGGCGAAAGTCACAACCAATACCAACAAATAGAGGAGCCAATTCGTTTTCATTTTCTCAGTCATTTATTGTTCTGAATTTCAATTGCTTTTTTTTACGCCTTTATGAAGTCAAAGTTACGTAAACATGGTTCTTTAGTCCATTGTTCTTTTGCTGGAGGCCTGTTTGAATTGTTTTTTCTTCATTAAATCAAGATATAGCTGTTCAACCTGATCTCTTGCCCAAGGTGTTTTTCTTAAAAATTTGAGGCTGGAGTTTAGCGAAGGGTCATTTTTGAAGCAATTGATTCGGATTTTCATGGATAGCTTTTCCCAACCGTAGTATTCAACTAAAGCCTCGAGTATGGTAGCCAGTTTCAGTCCGTGAAGTGGGTTGTTGACTTGTTCGTTTTGTTGATTGTTTTCTTGATCCATTTTCTGTTCAATTTGGAAGACAGTTATAACTATAAACCGTTTTGGATTATAACTTTTCTTGGGATTGCAGCAGCTTTTCGATCGGATTTTCGCCTTTCCATGTTCCTATGGCTTTCAGAGGACGAAAACGTGTGAACATTTCTTCCGAAAAGCCTTCTTTATCGCGGGTTATTTCCATTGCTTCGCCGTGATAAGTCTTGAGGGCAAAAAAACGCAAGGCTTCTTTGTTTTCCCAAACACTGAATGTGGCTTGTTCTAAAAGCGGCAGCTCGCCAATGCCTTTAGTGAAGATCAGCCCTTTGGCATGATGTAATTCTTTGCTCACCCGAGGTGTCATCCGCCAAAACGGAATCAAAAAGCCCGGACGAATGGAGGCGCGTGTGAGTGTTGCTATGGCCGCAACTTCGGAGGCATCTGTGTTGATTTCCCAGCCGCTGAATCCCGACCAGGAGCCTTTGGTGTGCGTGGCTTGCAGAAACAGCGTGTATTGCTCGGTGCTGTGGGAAACATACTCGCCAAATAAAGCGCTTTTCAGAAAGTCTTCAGCGTCAGCCACATCGCGCCATACCGCCAACAATCCATAAACCCCAAAGTCGGGAATGATGCTGTAGCCCGAGCCTCCACCAGTGCCAAGGGGCTTAAAAAAGAGTACGGATTTGTTTTTTGGCATAACACTGTAAATCCTGCCCATCATGGACATTCCCCAGGCGCGGTTGAGAAAGCCTTTGTAGCGGAAAAAGGTAAGGGTTGTTATTTGCTGCATTGTGTTTCATTAGAACATCTTAACTACAAAGAAATCATAGAATTGTTCACTATTCTGTGGTGTTATTTTCAATGTTTTTGATTTTAATGCGGCTAAAAAAAGCCTAATAGTCTCCTTTCAACGGCTTCACATCCATCATCTGCGGCATGCGGTAGCAATCTTTTTGCTGCGATACATGGATAATTTATACTTTTATCGCCCAAGGGCAGACGCCGCTCCAAAGGAGTTGGAAGGAAAAAGTGCGCGAATTTATTGTTTGAGATGTGAAAAGTATTGTGACTCATTTTAAGAAAAAAAGTTGGGCTGTTTTTGTGGCAATGGCTGGTGTTGCCATACTTTTCAGCGCGTTTATCGGTGCCGCCGAAACACGCCCTAAAACCATTATTGACAGCCTCAACCAACGCCTGCACACAGGTGTGCGCGATTCATTGGAAAAGCTGCATCTTTACAAAGCGCTGAGCGTTTCGTACTGGAAAGTGTCGCCCGACAGCAGTATTTATTATGGCAACCGCG
>JADYZK010000232.1 GCA_020853175.1 Bacteroidales bacterium | reverse complement strand
TACCGCATCTATGACTGGGATCGCAAAGACAACCAAGGAAACACCCGCGAACTGCATACCGATGAAGCCTTAGAAGCCATTGACTATACCTTCCATCAAGAGTGTAAAACACCTTATCATATCACTGAAAATGGCACAGCGCCGGTCATTGAATCGCCTTTTTTTACCACCAACATCATCCAGCTTACCACAACGATTCATAAAGATTATTCTGAGATAGATTCGTTCGTGTTGTTGTTTTGCGTTGAAGGCGCCATGCAGCTGCAATGGGAGGATCAGCAGTACGAACTCACCGCCGGTGAAGTGCTTTTGTTGCCCAACCTCATTGCCGAAGTGGCATTAACCACCAACCAAAAGGCCGTAGTTCTGGAAGTTTATATCGAGTAACGGTGCAACCGATAAAGCATAGAGGTTGTCTGTTGGTCGTTGCTCCGATGAGCGGACGATAAGTAAAATAATATCACATGAAAAAACTATTTCTTCTTCTTTTGGTCGGTTTTATCGGCCTGCAACTTACTGCACAGGAAAGCACTTTGCCCAAGGTGATGATCAAAACCCTCGACGGTCAAAGTTTTAGCACTTCCGACATTTCCAACGATGGCAAGCCTGTGATCCTTAGTTTTTGGGCATTGTGGTGCAAACCCTGCCAAAAAGAACTCGACGCTTTTAATGAGTTGTATGCCGAATGGCAAAATGAAACCGGAGTAAAGATTTACGCTGTTTCTATTGACGATTCACGTTCAACGGCCCGCGTAGCTCCTTTGGTAAAAGGCAAAAGCTGGGAGTTTGAAGTGCTACTCGATCCCAATGGCGATTTCAAAAGGGCCATGAATGTGAACATGATACCGCATACTTTTTTGATTGACGGCAGCGGAAAAATCGTTTCACAGCACACCGCCTATTTCGATGGTGCCGAGCATGAGCTGTACGAGAAAGTGAAGAAACTCGTTGGAAAAAAATAACCCTTCTTTGGCGTAAATTTTAAGGCAAACTCCCCCATGAGAAAACTGATGATTTCACTCCTTGCACTGCTGTTGTTTTCGGCGGTAGAGGCACAAGATTTTATAAACAATGCCACCGTCAACGGCAGCTTCCAAACCGATGTGCAGTTTTATCGTCCCGATGCCGCCATAGGCATCACCGATTCTACCATTGCAGGCCGCAAGGTGGGTATCAATGGCTTTGGAAACATCATCTACACCCTTGGAAAATTCAAGGCAGGTATGAGGTACGAAGCTTTTCTTGGCCCTATGGCCGGATTCGATCCCCGTCAGGAAGGCAATGGATTTCCTTATCTGTGGGCTTCTTACAGCACCGACCTGGTGGAGGTTACAGTGGGTAATTTTTACGAACAATTTGGTAACGGCCTCATCTTTAGAACTTACGAAGAGTGGACGCTGGGCTATGACAATTCCATGAACGGAATGCGTGTGGTGCTTTATCCCATGAAAGGGCTGACCCTAAAAGGCATCTATGGCACACAGCGTTTTTTTTGGCAAAAATATGAACGCAACAGTCGGGGTCTTGTCAGGGGAGCCGATGCCGATTTCAACCTCAACGATGCCATCACCGGATGGGAATCGGCAGGCGTAAGGCTCAGCCTTGGCGCCAGTGCCGTGAGCAAATACCAACGAGATGCCGACCCTATTTACAATCTGCCCGAGAACGTGGGCGCTTTTTCAGGTCGGTTTAACTTGGGCGCAGGCAACTTCAATTTAATGACCGAATATGCCTACAAAATCAATGATCCTTCGTCATCGAATAATTTCATTTATCAGGAAGGACAGGCCATTTTAAGCTCACTTTCTTACTCGCAAAAGGGCTTAGGCGTAGTGCTTCAACTGAAAAGGGTGGACAATATGAGCTTTAAATCCGATCGCGCTGTTTCATCCAATGCCTTAGATATTAATTTCTTACCTCCTATCAATCGCATTCATGCTTACAGCCTTACAGCCAAATATCCATACGCCACCCAACCCAATGGCGAGATGGGTTTGCAGTTTCAGGTGAATTATAAAATCCCTAAAGGAAGCCTCCTCGGCGGAAAATATGGAACCGGCCTGGCACTCAATTACAGTCAGGTAAATGACATTGTGCGCAACGCCATTGTTGACGACAACAGTACATTAATTGGAGCAGCAGGAACACTGGGTTATACTTCTGATTTTTTCAAGGTTTCAAAGCATATTTTCTTTCGCGACATCAATTTCGAGATTGAAAAACGTTTCAACAGCAAGCTGAAAGGAACCGTGCAATACATGAATCTGCTCTACGATATCGCTACCATCGAAGGCCATACCGGCGATCCGGCAGTGGAAGCACACGTTGGAGTGGCCGATTTCACTTACCGGCTCACCAGCCGAAATGCGTTGCGGGTTGAGGCCCAGGCCCTTTGGACCAAGCAAGACGAAGGTGATTGGGCTGCATTGATGGCGGAATACACCATCGCTCCCAAATGGTTTTTGGCTGTCGCCGACCAATACAATTACGGCAATCCCGACACGGAGATGCGCAACCATTATTATACCGTTTCCGGTGGCTATACCCGCGAAAGCACCCGTTTGGCCCTAACTTTTGGTCGCCAAAGCGAAGGCGTGGTTTGCGTGGGCGGCGTATGTCGTCAAGTTCCGGCTTCCAGCGGTCTAACACTTACCATTTCTACTAATTTTTAATTGAGCAGCTCCATGAAAAACAGTTATAAAAATCTTATCATCATCGTGTTGGTTGGTTTGGGCTTTGTGGCCTGCGACAAAATTGAGCCGCCCTACAAACAAGGCACCGATGGGCCGGTAGCAGAACAAACGCGTAAAGTGCTGTTGGAAGATTATACAGGCCACACCTGCGTGAATTGTCCGACCGCTGCCAAAAAAGCTGTTGAGCTGGTCAATCTTTACCAAGGCAAACTCATCCTGATGGCCATACACGCCGGTTATTTTGCCGAGCCGAAAACAGCTCCTTTCGACGCCGATTATCGCACCGAAGCCGGAAATGCTTGGGATACCTTCTTTGGGATGTCGGCAGCCGGAAACCCCATAGGGATGGTCAACAGACAAAAATCACAAGGTGTTTATACCGTTGAAAACGGCGATTGGGGCTCGAGCGTAGCAGCCGTCATCGAAGACAAGGCTTCTATTCAATTAGAAGTTGTTACCGATTACAACACGGCCAACAGAAGTTTGAAAGTGGACCTCAAAGCTAAAATCACCCAAGCTTTAGACCCCGCCTTAAAGGTGATTGCCTGTGTGGTGGAAGACAGCATTGTGAGCGCCCAACGCAACAACGACGCCTCTTTGGGTGGAGCTACCATTCCTGATTATGTGCATCGGCACATGCTGCGTGAAAGCCTGAACGGAAGCTGGGGCGAAGACCTCGCCATGGCCGGACAAAGCACCACAGGTGCCGAGTTTACAAAATCCTATACCAATTCATTGAGCAGTGTTTACAACATAGAGCATGTTTCTATCATCGTATTTGTCTATAATGCTGACACTTATGAGATTCTTCAGGTGGAGGAAAAGCATATTCAGTAGTGAAGAGTGAACAGTGAACAGTGAATAGTGAACAGAGAAGAGTGTTTTGAAAGTGACAAGAGACTAGAGACAAGTGACTGACGCGAGATAAGTGCATTAACCATTAACAATCAATCATTTACTTTCGTTTTTCCTTTTTGCGTTCGCGATCCAGACGCATTTTGTTGCGGTGATTCATCAGTCGGTCGAACTGCTGTTCATCCATCATGGGTTGGATGGTTTGGTACATGCTGTCGTAAAATTTGTTTTGGTTTTCCCAATTTTTATTCATGAGCTGCCAGTGCATTTCGCTGAAAGAATCCAAGACCGGGATGAGTGCTTTTTGCTGCATTTCGGTGGCTTCCATGATGTCGAAAAGGTGATTTCGGAAGCCCTCGCGGGTGTTCCACGACTTGATTTTATCCACACGATAGCGGGTTACCCTCCCCGTTGTTAAGGCTCCAATCAGGATTCCCATCAACAAGGTAAGCACCAGAAGAAGGATTGTTTTAGTTTTCATTTTGAGTGACTTTGTCGTTTAATAGTTAGCGAGGAGATTGGTGAAATCGTCCGATTTTAATCCGGCGATGCCGAGAAGTCCGTTGAGGTTGAGGGCATTTTCTTGAAGCACGACATAGAGCAGCAATAGCAGCAAGGCTGCAGCAGTTGAAAAACTGATGTTGCGGATGAGTTTGTAGCGCTGGAATTGAAGTTGTTTCAAGGCTTCCAGCCGGTTTATGCGCTCAAGGGTTGAAACCAAAAGTCCTCCACTTCGCAGCGACCCTTCAAAGCCACGGAGTCGAAGCACCACTTTTTCCCATTGATGCAGGGTTTGTATCGCTTCGGGTTTTTCTTCCAAAAGCTGTTGAAACAAGGATTCCTCTTCGGGACTGAGCTCATGCAGGAACCCTTTTATCAGAATATTTTCATTTGACTTTTTCATACGTTGTCATATTTAGTCAGGATTATCTTGAGTTTATCGAGTGCCCGTGAAAGACGTGAAAGCACTGTTCCCAAAGGGATATCAAGGATTTGGGCTGTTTCTTTGGTGGAATAACCCTGTAACAACCGAAGCGCCACCACTGCGCGTTGGCTTTCTTCGAGTTCCTGCAAAGCAGTATGCAAATGCTCCGCATCATCGCCCGGTGTATTTTGCACCGTTTGCGGAAACCGCTGAGGGTTGAGCGTCAATCCATCGAGCGGACGCTCAACGGCTTGTCGTTTTTGATGGCGACGGCTTTCGTTGATGGCGAGGTTGATAGTGATCCGCGTGAGAAAAGTAGAGATTTTGGCTTCGTGGCGGTAACTGTTGAGATGGCTCCAAAAGCGGATAAACGTCTCTTGCACCACATCTTCTGCCTCGGGCGTGTTCCCCAGCATGGCTTTGGCCACCCGTGAAACGGCAGCAATGTTGCGCTCAACGAGTTCGGTCATGGCCGCTGAGTGGCCTTGCCTTACAGCAAGCAACAACTCCGTCTCTTCCATAGATTGCAAGGGAGGACTGTTTTTTACAGGAACAGAAGTGAAGTTGCGCATGATTTGGACGACATCTGTTGATCAGACAAAAGAAATCATCTTTTTATTCCAAAGAAAGAATTCAATATTCATCCAGCACCTGAGGGATGAATATTGAATTCTGAATTCGTCACTTTTTAACTTAAGCCTTTCAATTCTTAACAAATTCAAGGTAAAGGATGTTTCTTTCACCTTTGTAATAATTATACAGGTTGAGTAAGTTGTATCGGTATTCAACGGAACTTGACGGATATGCTCTGGTCACAACAATAAATCCATTGCTGAATGAAAAAGGACTTTCGGAAATGACATCAAAATATCCATTGGATTGAAATTCTCTGATCGTACATTTTGTAATATTCTTATTCGATGTGAAGGATTTCAGTTCTTGTTCAATCGTGTCGAGGTCACTCAGGCTTTCGTCTTTTTTGCAAGACGTTGACAGAAAAGAAATGAATAATACAACGATACTCATTTTCACTAATGTTTTCATAAAGGTATGTTTTAAGGGTTTTAGAAATTCATTGTTCTTTATTCAACTTGCTGCAAAAGATAGAATTTAGCTTTTAGCACGAACACCACAAATTTAGCCTTATATTCAATAAAGCTAAACCTTTCAGTGATTTTTTTATCTTGAATTCCTAATCCCTGTTCAGGGTAGTCTGTGAATGAGATTCAAAAATTAAGCTTAGTGTAACTCAATCTTGATTCCTCTAAATATTTCAACAAAAACTATTTGATACGCATCAACAGCGACACTTCAGCCGGGGTTAAATGGCGGTAGCGTCCTCGTGTTAAATCGAGTTTGGTTAAACCGGCAAGCATCACCCGATCGAGTTTGACCACTTTATAGTTCAACTGTTCAAAGATACGTCTAACGATTCTGTTTTTTCCGGAGTGGATTTCGATGCCGATTTCTGTTTTCGATTCATCTTTACTGACATAAGAAATGGCATCTACTTCGGCTACACCATCTTCAAGTTCAATGCCTTCGCTTATAAGCAAGAGGTCGTGTTTGGTGAGCGGCTTGTCCAGTTCAACGTGGTAAAGTTTTTTTACGCCATGCTTAGGATGCATCAAACGTTTGGCCAAATCGCCATCGTTGGTGAGCAGCAAAAGACCCAAGGTGTTTCTGTCGAGGCGACCCACCGGATAAATACGTTCGGTGCAAGCGCCCTGCACCAACTCCATCACCGTTTTGCGATCGAAGGGATCATCGGAAGTGGTGATATAGCCTTTGGGTTTGTTGAGCAACACATAGCGCAACTTTTCGCGGCGCAGCGTTTGTCCGCCATAATTTACCTTATCAGTGATATGCACTTTGGTTCCCATTTCGGTGACGATTACATCATTCACCATTACCGTTCCGGCTTGGATGAGCACATCGGCTTCACGTCTTGAGCAAACGCCTGCATCAGCGAGGTATTTATTCAAACGGATGACCTCTTTTCTTTCCGGATTTCTTCCGGGAACTTCGTCCGTATTTTCTATTCGTTTACGTTTTTCTGGCCTGCCACCTTTGGATCTGTTGTCATCACGACTGCCATAAGGTTTTCTTTCGCGTGGAGCGTCATCGCGGCTGCCGTAGGGTTTTCTTTCGCGTGGAGCGTCATCACGATTGCCGAATGATTTTCTTTCACGTGGAGCGTCATCACGATTGCCGAATGATTTTCTTTCGCGTGGGGCGTCATCACGACTACCGAATGGTTTTCTTTCGCGTGGGGCGTCATCACGACTGCCATAAGGTTTGCGTTCGCGTGGAGCGTCATCACGACTGCCGAATGATTTTCTTTCGCGTGGAGCGTCATCACGACTGCCGAATGGTTTTCTTTCG
>JADYZK010000231.1 GCA_020853175.1 Bacteroidales bacterium | reverse complement strand
TCGTTGTTTCTCTTTTTGGGCCTCCCTATTGATGTGGCCAATGGCACCAACCGCATCGCCATTGTTTTGCAAAATTTGACATCGGTAAGCATGTTCCGAAGGAAAAAAGTTTTGGAATTTCGAAAAGCAAGCTGGTTGGCGCTTCCGGCAGTGGTAGGATCGGTGTTGGGAGCACAAATTGCTGTTGATGTAAACAAAGTAGTCATCGAAAGGGCTTTTGCAGTGATCTTGCTGATGATGATTGCCTTTATGCTGGTAAAACCTTCTTCCTATCTTCATGGCAACACCGAAAAGCAAGGCCGGCCCATCAGTATTTTTCAGATGATCGTGTTTTTTCTCATCGGGATTTATGGGGGGTTTATACAGGTGGGCATTGGCTACTTTTTGTTGGCCGCTTTGGTGATGGGTGCAGGTTATGATTTGGTGAAGGCCAACGCGGTAAAAGTTTGGATTGTTTTGCTTTACTCCCCTTTTGCCCTCACCATCTTTATCCTGAATGGGGCGGTCAACTGGCAATACGGTTTGGTACACGGAATCGGCAACATCATGGGTGCCTTGGTAGCTTCGCAGTTTGCAGTAGCCAAAGGAGTTGGCTTTGTAAAATGGGTTATCATCGTAGTGATTGTAATCACCTCCGCACAACTTTTCGGCTTGTACGACTTCAATGCTTTGGTGGGGTATTTCATTCCTCAAAGATAATGATGCCGCTTCCACATCACAAACCGAAAACACCTTATGCTCTACACTTTAAAAGAAACTCCTTTTTATCCACAATGTCAGAAAACCAACTTCTTATGATTTCAATTCATTTTTTTTCGAGCTTTCGTCCACTTGTTGCCGCTGTCCTTTTAATTACTGTTTTAAACGTTTCCGGCCAGTCGGTAAACGAAAAAACCGATCCACCAGCTTATGTGTTGGTGATTCATGGTGGAGCCGGCGCCATGGAACGTTCGGGCATGACTGCCGAGGCCGAAGCTGCCTACCGCAATGGGCTGATGAAAGCGCTCTTGGCCGGTGAGGATGTGTTAAAAAATGGCGGAACCAGCATTGATGCAGTAATAGCTTCGATCAAAATGATGGAAGACAATCCGCTTTTCAATGCCGGAAAAGGAGCTGTTTACAACGAAAACGGTGAAATAGCACACGATGCCAGCATCATGGAAGGAAAAGAAGGACGTGCCGGTGCAGTTGGAGCTACCCACATCATCCGCAACCCTATTACTGCTGCCAAGGCTGTGATGGACGATGGTCGTCATGTGTTTTTGGTGGGTACCGGAGCCGAGAAATTTGCCATTTCAGCAGATGTTGATACCGTATCGCCGGCGTATTTTTTCACCCAAAACCGTTGGGACAATTATGAAAAAACTAGAAAAACGCACTTGGAGCGGGAGTTTCCCCTCGATTCAAAAGGCACAGTAGGAGCGGTAGCCCTTGACCTATATGGAAATCTGGCAGCAGGAACTTCTACCGGTGGGATGCACTACAAACGTGAAGGACGACTAGGCGATTCGCCGGTGATTGGAGCAGGCACGTGGGCCGACAACCGTAGCTGTGCCGTTTCGGCCACCGGACACGGTGAGTTTTTTATTCGCATGGCCGTTGCCCACGATCTCCATGCCCGTATGGTTTATGCCCACCAATCGCTACAACAAGCATCTAATGAACTTGTTATGGATCAACTCAAACAGCGTGATGCAGGTGGCGGCCTCATTGCATTGGATAAAGATGGTAACATTGCCATGCCTTTCAACACATCGGGGATGTTTAGAGCTTCAGTAAAGGCAGGTGAGCAACCCTTTGTTGCTATCTATGCTGAAGAAGAATCCAAATAAAAACGAAAAAAGCTATCCGTTGCCCATAAAGGCACAACAGATAGCTTTTCAAAAGCGTTGAAGGCTAAATTAAATGCCTTCGAGGATTGCTTTTACACCCGGTAACTCTTTGCCTTCGATGTATTCGAGCATTGCACCACCGCCAGTTGACACATAACTTACCTTATCAGCAAGATCGTATTTGTTGACAGCGGCAACCGAGTCGCCACCACCCACAAGTGAATAAGCGCCGCTCGAAGTGGCTTTGGCTATAGCAAGAGCAATGTCGCGCGTTCCGGCAGCAAAGTTCACAAATTCAAAAACGCCCATAGGACCATTCCACAGGATGGTGTGTGAATTAAGAATTACTTCGGTGAAAGTTTTAATGGTCTCATTTCCAATATCTAATCCCATCCAACCATCAGGGATGCTGTCGGCTGCACAGGATTTATGCTGAGCCTCATTGCTAAAGCTATCGGCGATAAGCGCATCGGTAGGGAGCAACAGATTCACGCCTTTGGCCTTTGCTTTTTCAATGGCTGCCAAGGCGGTTTCAATAAGGTCCTCCTCAACGAGAGAATTTCCCACTTTTCCGCCCAAAGCCTTGATAAAAGTAAACATCATTCCGCCACCGATGATGAGGTTGTCCACCTTATCAATCAAATTGTTGATGATTTCAATTTTTCCCGACACTTTTGCGCCGCCCAAAACAGCGGTGAAAGGCCGTTCGGCATTTTTGGTCACTTTTTCGAGACTGGCTACTTCGTCTTGCATCAGGTAGCCAAAAAGACTGGCCCCCGGGAAGAATCGAGCAATAATAGCCGTTGAGGCATGGGCACGGTGAGCTGTTCCAAAAGCGTCGTTCACATACACATCGGCAAGGAGGGCTAATTTCTTGGCAAAATTTTCATCGCCTTTGGTTTCTTCTTTATGAAAACGTAGGTTTTCCAGCAGAAGCACTTCGCCTGGTTTGAGGGCGGCGGCCTTGGTTTTGGCTTCTTCGCCAATGCAATCGTTGGCAAACTGCACCTTCAAACCCAATTTGGATTCAAGGTCTTTTAACAGGTGACGCAAAGAATATTTGTCGTCGGGACCATCTTTTGGCCTTCCAAAATGCGACATCAAAATAACCGATCCGCCCGATGAAAGAATCTTCTTAATGGTTGGAATGGCAGCGCGGATGCGGGTGTCGTCGGTGATTTCGAATTTGTCGTTCAATGGCACGTTAAAGTCAACGCGAACAATCACGCGTTTGTCTTTAAGGTTGTACTGATCAATGTTTTTCATGTTTCTAATTTTTTTGATGTAAATAATATTTCGTGAATAAAACTGCATGAGGTTGTAAGCAAACGTTGTTTTTTCCGGGATTCCAAAGATAGACTTTGACGTGGGTATTGACAGGCATTTGCTCGGGAAGACCAACAAACACGTTGATTTGTGTTGATTGGTTGGGAGTATAAAAAGCAGACAAAGGTCGGCTGTCGTAGAAGCTAAAACCCGCATCATCCTTGGCATCCACCACCAAGTTGAGGCCGTTCAAGGAGGTTTGATCCGTAAAAGCATCGGCTTGAAAAAGCAGGGCCGACACTACTTCCGATTCGCCGTTAAGCAAGGTGTCTTTGATGTTGACAAAAGCTGTTTCTTGGTCCATGCACAAGGGAACAGAATCAGATATTGGAATAAAACTTTTGGTTAAACTGTTCACCAGTAGCAAGTTCAGCCAATTTTGCGGGAGGGATGAGGCACTGTATTTGTATAAGCCGATTTTTCCGTTGTTGGCGATAGGTTCCAGTTTATTGGTAAGTTCGGGAAGGTTGCGCAGCACATCGCTGCCGAGGCCTCGGTTTTGAATCACCACATAATCGAAAGGCAGCTGAAGGGCTTTCGTTAGTTTTTTGGCTGAGGTTTCAATCACCGTAAAGCCTTCGCGATCCATCATCAGCAGCGGAATATTGCTACTGTAAGCGTCAAGGACCATCATTTTTGCATCGCGACGAATCCCGTTTTCAGAAAGAAAGGCATCACTTCCCACAAAATTCAATCGGGTAGCTTCTACCAAATCCCAACTATGGGAAGTGTAGCGCTCATTTTGTTTCTGAAAAGAAGCCCACAACATTGCCGGAGCAAAAATAAGCAATGCAATGGCCAACGGGATTTGCTGACGACGATGGTGGATTTCAACCGCCGAAAAACCAAGAGCCAAAAGCAAAACCAAAGGCAGAAACAAACTGTCGAGAAAATAATAATCGTGCATCGGAAACTGCTTTGCCATTGCAAATGAATAGAGCAAACCGGCGCCAAGATTGAGTATTGCTATTAAAAAAAGTTGTAGGCGATAACCTTTGAAGATTTTTTTTCGCATCAAAAAAAGCACCACTGGAACCATAAGCAAAAGCACGTACTGAGATAAACTCCAATAAGAAAGACTCCAGTTTTTCCATGCAACAGCCATCAAAGCCATCCAATCGCCCAAGGATTCGGCAGGCATCAACTGGCTGTTAAACATTGATCCATATTGGTGCTGCAAACTTTTGTCGTGGTAACTAAAAATTCCAATGATGGTCAAATGCAGAAGGATGAGAAGGTATTCCTTTATTTTTTGCCGTTTAAAACCTGTAAACGACAAATGCACCGCAACCATAGCTACCAAAGGCATTAAAAACGGTGGGCGAATGAGTGTGGCAAGGGTAAGCAAAATCAAGGCAAGGAGAAAATGTTTGGTTTTGGCGTCACGTAAATAGTTGGCATAAAAGTAAAAAGCGGCCCATGACAGCGCCAGCGCCGGGATGGAAGGAATAAAAGCATTCAGGTAGTACGTGAAAACAGGTGCCGAAAAAACCATCAATACCGTAAGCAACGAAAGACTGAAAACACCTCCCATTGTTCGCATGAAGCGAAACAAAAAATAAAGTCCAACGCCGCCACTTAACAGCACGATCAAACGCAATACCCATGGTTGTCGCACACCGGTAAATTTCATGACAAGGGCAGCCAAATACTCCGGCAAAGGCATTGCTGCACTGGTGATTCCGGTAAAAACAGTAATTCCGTTATGGGGAGGATATTCGGGATAAAGGTTCAAAGTAGAAGGTCGAAAAAAATCAAGGCCGTTGTTTAAGTAGCCGATAGTTAGCGCATAACGATCGCCTTGCGACCAAGC
>JADYZK010000230.1 GCA_020853175.1 Bacteroidales bacterium | reverse complement strand
TAGCGGATAATTTTTTTCGGTTAGAATATCGCGCATTTGTCGCGCTTTTTCTTGGGTATCAAAGATGGTTCCTGTACTCATATAAATCTTGAGTGGCAGCATTGCGCTATTTTGAAAATCGCTGAGAGTTTTATTGTCAAAAGCCGGCGAGTGGATGCCGATCAGTTGAAAACTGCTGTTTTGGGTTAAGCCAAAAAAGGCTGAATTCCACCCTCCAAGCGAAGTACCTAAGATCGCTCTTTTTGTTGGTGATGGATTGGTTTTAAAGTTGTTGTCAATTTCAGGGACAAGTTCTTCGGCCACAAAAGCAGCAAACTTCGGGTTGGCTCTGTATTCGCTCATTCTTCGGTTGTTGCCATTGTTAGGATCTCGCGGATCAATGAATACAGCTATCACAGGCTCGATAACGCCTTTAAAAATTAAGTTGTCGAGCACCGTCACCATCGCACCCAAGTTTTGATCGGCGTATTCATGTCCGTCAGTGACGTAAATCACAGGGCAATTGCTCACTGTGGCGTAATTATAAGGAGTGTAAACTTTGTAATTGACGGCATAATTCAGATGAGTCGGACTGCTCTGAATTTGCAAATTGCCACTCAAAGTTCCTTTTACTATGTTGGGTGACAACACTGTTTCTTCAGGAAATTGCCAATCGGGCATTTGAAGCGACGAGTTGGGGCCAAAGCCGCTGTATTGGATGTGTGGATTAGAAGGGTCGAGAATCCAGCTGGTTCCCACCACGATTTTGTAGTCCATGCGAGCATCCGGTGGGAAACTTTTCTTCAAACGCCAATATTTGGTCTCACCGATTTTTTGTCCTACCCAAGCATCCGTTTCCGATCCCCAGCCGTTGAAATCGCCCACCCAGGTTGGGGCAGAGCTGCCGCGATACAAAAAAAGTGCTGTGTCGTTCATGCAAAAAGGGATCTGCTGGTTAGTTTTAAGTGAATCCCAAAGGTTATTCAACTGCTGTTCGCGAAGGGCCGAATCACTGATCATCAGCAATGAATCCCAGCAGGTTTCAAAATCATGAATGGATTTAAAATCGCGATAGCCGATCGCTTGCTGTGCCGGCTCTTGGGTTTCTTTTGCACAAGAAATAGGAACGAGCATCAAGGTGAAGAGACTGAGTTGAAGGATCATGTAAAAAATATTTTTGTGCATCTGCATCGTATTTAAGTGGTTAGGTGATGGAATCAATTAGAATTTCCACCTGAGTTGAAGTTTCAAGTCGGTTTTGCTGTTTCCTTCAATCACGTCGAGTCCGCTGCCAATAGTGCTTCGGCTGTCGTACCAAGTATGCGCGATACGTGCCCAAATATCAACGTTTTTTATGGCTTTGAGTTTTAATAAGAGGTAAGCCCGACTGCCTTTTTCGGAGAAAGCCGGAATGGAGAAGGCATACAGCACATCGCTTTCGTAGGCGTAAAGACGGGCATCGTAGCTGTCGGCATCAAAAACGGCATACCGGAAACTCAACTCAAAAGGTTGGTCTTGAGGGCGATAAAGTACATCCTGATAAATGATGAAACCGTATTTGTGGGGCTCCTCACTGCGTTTGTAGTCAATCAATTCAGCTCTGTTTTTAAACACAAATGCCTGACTTACTGCATAATTAATATGAAAACGATAGGTATTTTTTGTTTCAGGAACAATGAAATCAATCCAGTTCAACGCCCCATTGTCGTTGGTCATTTTTTGTTTGGTTCTGAAACGCAGGTAAAAGTCGGCCCTCCGGCTGATGCGATAGTCAGATTGCACAAAATAATCATAGCCTTTGCTGGGTGCATCGGTTGAAAAACGCAGCCACTGAAACTTAAATTGGTCGGAATAGGCCGAAAGCTTCCATCCGGGCGCTAAACTTGCAACGATACCTGCGTATAAACCTGACTCATTGTTGGTTGAGGTGCTTTCGGAGAAGGCATTGCTGAAAAGATTTTGGTATTCTTTTTCGTAATGACGGTAAGCCACCGTGATAGAAACAAAGCCCGCAGGTTGGGCAGCAAAACCTGCAATACCGGCCATTCCACCATTGTCGCTACGTCCCACTTCGCCAAAGAAAATGATTTTGGGATTCACCCAGCGCCAATCAAAGCCTTGGTTCATCAACCGATCTTTCTGAAAACGGAATTGAGAATAAGGATAGAGCCTTGGGTTCAGGGGAGCGCCCAGCACCATTTGGTGCATGGTGTAGCCCAGCTCGAGCTTCTTGCTTCTGAAGGCAACACGTCCTCCATAGAGGTTTTGCTGCACTGTTCCTTTGTCGGAAAGCTCGTTCACGGTTCTGTGTAAGCCGCTCACCTGTAAGCTGGTAACAAAATAACTGTCATTGCTCAGGCTGTCGGGAAGTCCGGCGTTGGCATCAATGTTCTTTGAAGAATAAAAAACCGTTACTTCAAACGCTTTCAGGTTGATGGTGGCCGCTGCACCACGCAAAAAGAAACTTTCGTTAACCGATGAGTTGGCTTTCAGTCCTCCGCCAAAACGCATTACTTGGGTAGGAACAGTAGATTTGCCAAACGACAGTCCCGACCAAAGCGTGATTCCTTGTCCGAAAGAAAGGTGGTAATCGCCTAATGCAATGGCTTTTACAATTCCAACATCAGCCACAAAAGCATGCATGGACACAAAATCAAAACCGTTTTTCAATTTGCTTCCCAGAATGCGCTGAAGCGAATCATTCACCTTGTTTTTAAAGAAAGCCTCTCCGGCGTCTTTGTCCATGGTGATGCCTGCCTTCACCCTGTTACGGTAGTTAAAACTGTATTTGGCATACACCTTATCGTTGGAACCAAGGTAGCGTGATGAGGGTTTTTCCCATAATGCTGAATCTTCAATGGGCTGATATCCTGCTTGTTGATTGAGGTTTTTTTCTAACCGAGTGATCAGCTGGTGCCGACCATATTTTGCAATCTGCTTGGGTTTTAATACGTTTTTTTTGTTGTCGCTGCTTACATCAATGATGGGCGTAATTACTGCCACTGTTTTGTCGTCGAAACCCTCCACAAGGCTCAACTCATAAATACTTACAAAGGCACCGAACTTTTTAAGGTATTGTTGAAGGTTTTGCAATTGAAAATCGGTGATCAGGTAAAGATTTCTAAGTTCATCAATATCAGGCCCGTTGATGTTAATTTTGTTTTCGGTGTAGTAATAATAGTTTTCAACAAGGTCGGTAAAATCTACCTGTGCGTCCAACGATTCGGCAATGGCTTCAATTTGCGCCGTAATGCGTTCGTTGAGCTGAAGTGCTGTGGTGTCGCCTTCTTGCGTAAAAGCCGCGAAGGGAAGCAACATCAAGAGCCATGCGAAGAGCCGTCTTTTGTTCGTTTCAAGCAAGCCCATAAGTTTAAAATTTACCGAAATGATAGATTAAACTGGCTTGTGCAGTGCTTCCCAAAACTTGATGCAGGGAGGCGGCCAGGTCGAAATGAAGCCTTCCGGTATGCCATCCGGCACCAAAGGTGAAGAGGCCGGGGTTAACGGCAACGCCTGTTCGAGCATAGAACTTTTCGTTGATTTTGTATTCCAATCCCAAACGGCCATCAGGCCCAAAATCGGTTCGTTTTTCTATTTCCATCACCGCCGTGAGCTGTGTGGTGAAGTGATAGCCCAATCCGATGCGCATCACAACAGGAATGCGTTCGTTGGTAAGATCAGAGCGTTTTACGCCTAAGGGATTGAAAATGACTGCAGCGGCGGTAAGTTTTTCAGTGAGATCGGATTGTGCACCGATTTCAAAAGTGACATGATCGCTGCCCGGATAGCCCTCTGCAAAACGGCTTGACAAATAATCCAATTGCAAACCCAAACGCAGCATGGGGCCAAACGATCGGGCGTAGGCGATGCCGATTTTGTTTTCTTGGTATTGACTATAACCGAATTGGTTAAAACTTAATCCCAACACGCCAAAGTTAACGGGCAAAACCACTGCTGCACTCTTTAAACTCAACTCTTTCAATTGGTAACGGTTTTCAAAAGCAATTCCTGCAGCTATGCGTTGTTGCATTGCAATGCCCGACGGGTTGTTGTGAATGGCCCAAAAATCGGTTAAACTCACCGAAGCTCTGCCCATGGCAGCCGATCGGGCACCAATTGTTCCGTAGCCGTCAAAAGCGGAGGCAGAAAGTCCCCAAAGTAGAAAGAGAATGATGAAATAGTTTTTCATGTGTAGGGCAGCGTTTTAAAATGCAACAACGAATTTAGATTATTTTTGCAACCAAACACGACTTATGAGTAAAACATTGCTTACTTTTTTATCCGACTTGGCCCAAAACAATGAGAAATCTTGGTTTGATGCCCATCGGAAAAATTATGAAGAGGCTCGAAATGAGCTGATTGACCTTGTTGAACAGGTGATAAAACCCCTCACCGCTATTGACCCTACGCTGGGGCCTTTGTTGGCAAAAAAGTGCATCTTCCGCATCAATCGCGACGTGCGTTTCTCGAAAAATAAACTGCCCTACAAAACAAATATGGGGGCTTATCTGGTAAAAGGTGGAAAAGGGAGTGGCAATGCCGGCTATTATATTCATTTTGAACCCGGCCAGTCTTTTGTTGGTGGCGGATTTTATGCCCCTATGCCTGACCTGCTGCGCGCCGTTCGATCGGAGGTGTATTTTAATGCCGAAGAGTTCAAAGCAATCATCTACGAACCCCAATTTGTGGCCATGTTTGGCAAGTTAATGGACGAAAAACTCGTGAATGTACCCAAAGGATTTCCTGCTGATTTTCCTGATGTAGATTTGCTCAAATACAAGCATTATGTTGTAAGCCGCGCTTTTTCGCCTGATCTGATGCAAAATGCTGATATAGCACCATTTATAATTGAAACATTTCAGCAAATGCTGCCTTTAATGAATTTTTTAAACCGTGCAGTTGAAAATATTGAAATGCATTAAGCCTTTATCTTGTTAAAAATTACCGTTAACTGATTCGATATAGCTGTTCGGAGTGTCAATGGTCTATATTTGCAATCCTAATTGGTTGGTTGTTTTATAAGTTCGAACTTAATGCCCTTGGGGTTGAATTGATTTGTTGTTTTTTCAATTCATACCTTTCCCCAAGGGCATTCCTCTTTTTAGTCCATTCCGTTTTTTTTCACGAATTTTTCATCTTGCAAGTGGCTTTTACGAAGGATTTGATGGTTTTAATTCTATCTTTACGCAAGTAAATTGCTAAAGGATGTTTGAAAACTTAAATCAGCCCTATCCATTTCATAATAATTTTAAACATAACCTCCGTACGATCACGCTGGTAAGTATGGGATTCATGCTGATAACGCTGTATTTTCAACCTTTTGGCATTGATTTTTTGTCTTCCCACAAAGACGGTTATTTTGTCCTTATCCTTGGTTTGGTGAGTGCCATCACTTTTTTTATCAGTACACTTGTTATGCCGGGCCTGCTGCCCCGTCTTTTTGAATCTGCTCGATGGACCATCCGCAAGGAGATCATCTGGAACTTGGGGATGCTGATTGTACTTATAACCGGTTTTAGTCTTTCTGCCATAGTCTTCAAAATACCCGAAATGCAATCGCATACCCTGTTTAGTTCGGCTGCACTTTCATTGCTTCCGTTGGTGCTTTTTAATATGGTGAATTACAACCATGTACTTAAAAATAAAGTAGTTAAGGTGTTTGATTCTGGCCGGCATTGGATAGAAGAACAGGACAAAAGTTCCAAAGAAAAAAAAAGTCAGGCCATTCACATCCAGTCAATAAATGGTAAAGAAACTTTTGAAGACAGCCTTGCTAACATTGTGCTCATTCAGTCGGCGGGGAATTATATAGAAATATTTTATTTCAAAGACAAGCTCGTGCGTCGGCAGTTGATCCGGCAAACGTTAAGCAATGTTGAAACGCTCCTTGAATCTTTCCCTGAAATCATTAAATGCCACCGATGCTGCCTCATCAACAGCCATTATGTGAAACGGATAACGGGAGCATCCCCTGCCTATACCCTTGAAATGGAAGGGCTCGATTTTCAAGTATCGGTGGCCCGACACAAAGTGGTTGAATTAAGAAAGCTTTTCGGTAAAAATTAAGCTTTCCGGCTCCAGTTTGTCTGACAATCCGTCCCTTGAAGCTGGTCATTTCATCCCAAAACCCTACAGTTCCAAACCTTTTCGGTAATCAAACCCATTTTACGGATATGCTGGTTTTCATGCTTTAACTTTGTGCATTGAACGGTAAATCAACCCCTTGCTTTGTGAAGTTTTTAAGGTTGTTTTTACCAGAAATTTATCATTAAATTCAGCTTCTTATGACACATTTTAAACCATTGAATATTGGCGGTCTTTTCATCCCTACACCTATAATACAGGGAGGAATGGGTGTTGGCATTTCACTTGCCGGACTGGCTTCTGCAGTGGCCAACGAAGGCGGCGTTGGAGTGATTTCCGCTGCCGGATTGGGAATGCTCTACAAGAAACCCGGCGTAGGTTTTTTCGAAAATGGCATTACGGGTCTCCGAGCTGAAATTCAAAAAGCAAGAAAGCTTAGCCGCGGCGTTTTGGGAGTGAATATCATGGTGGCTTTATCTAATTTTGATGAGCTGATGCAGGCCTCAATAGAAGAAGGTATTGATGTTGTTTTTTGTGGTGCCGGTTT